>SKYW01000063.1 GCA_007127695.1 Balneolales bacterium
ATTTCTTCGGGAATAAATATGTCTTCATCGCCATCGGCGCACTGATTGTCCTTCAGGTGATTTTCACATACGCCCCCTTTATGAACACGCTGTTTCAAACCATGCCGATTTCACTCAACGAGTGGATGTATGTGATCGGAGCGGGGTTAGCGGTACTCCTGATAGTGGAACTGGAGAAATGGGTTTCCAGAACCTGGCTTGCCAGTGAATGACAGAGACAGATCCAGCAGTGGACCGGGCGCTGACAACATCCGGGACCTTACCATCTGCTGCGAACGTAGATGAAGTAGTAGGAGAGTGCAATGAAAATACCGCCTCCTACAATATTGCCAGCGGCAACCATGACAAGGCTCACAGTTGTTTTCACAACGGTGATATCAGTGGGCAGCTCCAATCCCTGTCCGTCCTGGATTATCAGAAAGGAAAGGAAAAAATGGAACATGTTGCCGACGCCATGCTGGAAACCGATGGCCGGGACGGCCGAAAGCGGCAGAAATAGCGCCAGGAACTTGTCGGTGACAGAACGACCCGCCATGGCGAGCCAGGCACCAGAACAGATCAGCAGGTTCCCGAACAACCCAAGCAGGAACATCTGGGAAATGGTGTAGTCCAGCTTGGATGACGTCAAAAAGAGCACCTCTTCAATCAACAGACCGTCATAAAGGTGGATCTGTCCGGAATAGAAAAACAGGAAAACAAGTCCGGCCGCACCGATCATATTGGCTAAGAGCACAATCGCCCAGTTCCGGGTCAACTCCCAGGCCGTGATCTTGCGCGATGCCAAACTCATCACAGCGAGGTTGTTGGTCGTGAAGATCTCCGTGCCGGCGATAAAGGCGATGATATAGCCCATGCCATAGAACAGCGGGCTCACTACCGCGGATGTGCTATCGCTGATGTCCGGATTGGCCATGACCACTACCTGGTACAGCGCCCCGAGCGAGATGAAACATCCACCCAGAATACCCAGCATGAGGGTGATAACTCCCGGCAACCGGACTTTTTTGACCCCGACCTGCAACACGCGACTGGCAACATCTTCGGGCGAATAGGCGTCCAGATCGAGCACTGGATGTTTCTTTTTTTCAGACTTTCTTTCGAGTGCGTTGGGCATGGTTTCGGCAGTAGGTACCGGAGGAATTTGTCAATGGCAGTTTTTAGCGGTTTGATCCGGCGTCGTACAGCAGCACGAGTCACGGATCTGTCAGGGCCTGGTACAGGAGTGTGCGGAGCTTGCCGTGGATGTCGGATCCGCGTGACGGGATCAGCTGGGTGAAGAAGACGAACACCAGCCGGTCCTGCGGACTTGCCCAATAGGTAGAATGGTAAGCCCCGCCCCAGCCGAAGTCGCCAACTGCCCCGGGAATACCGCGTTTACCCAAGTCGGTGACCACATCGAAGCCGAGGCCGATACCAAGTCCGGGACGGAAGGTGATATCGTAAAGGTGATCGACGGTCATTAGTTTGACAGTGCGCGGACTCAGAATGCGCTCTCCGTTCAGCTTGCCGCCATTGAGCATCATCTGCAGGAAACGGGCATAATCAGCAGCCGTGGAGACCAGTCCGGCCCCGCCCGAAAATGTCGTACGCGGACCGGCAAGGTAATGGCCCTGTCCGACCGATCCGCCCGGATCCGGCGCGCGCGCAATGCCGAGATCCTCGGTCGCGGAATAGACCGTGGCCAGTCGTGAGGCCTGATCTTCCGGCACGAAAAACCAGGTGTCGCACATGCCAAGCGGGTCGAACAGGCGTTCCTGCAGGAATTGATCAAGCGCCATGTCGCTTACCTCCTCGATGAGTGCACCCAGGATGTCGTTCGCATATCCATAGACAAAACGCTCGCCGGGATGTGCATCAAACGGGAGTGCTGCCATACGCCGCACGATTTCCCGGATGGGTTCGTCGCGGTCGGACAGGTACCAGCCCTGGATCCCGGCCTCTTCCCACAGCGCCGCGGCCGGTCCGTATCCATACCCGATGCCCGCCGTATGCATGAGCAGGTCGCGGATGGTGATCGGCCGGCTTGACGGTACCGCCATCCAGTCACCGGAGTCCTCCATTTTTTCCGCCACAGTGGTTTCCGAAAATTCGGGGAGATGCTTCCCTACCGGATCCGTGATAAGCAGCCGTCCCTCTTCCTGCAGCATCATGACCGCCACGCTGATGATCGCCTTGGTCTGGGAGGCGATGCGGAACAGTGCGTCATGGGGCATCGCAGCCCCGGATTCCACATCCAGCTTGCCAAATGCTTCGTGCAAAACGGCCCGTCCGTCGCGAAGGATCAGCACCACCCCACCGCTGAGGCGCTGCCGGTCGGCGTAATCGTGCAGGGTGCCGGTGAGCCGGTCCAGACGTTCCGGACAAAATCCCGCTTCCTCCGGTGCGATTTCCGGGAAGGGTTGCGCCAGTTGAGCATCGGGACGCGATGCCAGTATTTCGGCCGGGAGCGACATCCACCCGAGAAACAGGAACAGGATTGCGACAAGCGGAATCCGTTGCCAGCGGGACGGTGACGGCAGAAAAGAGGGATGATATCGGCGACCGCCCCGGCGTTGAAGATCTGGCCGGTTCGATGTGTAGGATGTTTCCATGGCTATGGATATTTTTTATCTGAGTATGTGTGATGATACTAAAAAATGACGGAAAGTTTGACCATGTGCGTTTTCAAAATGCTTTTCACCCCGGCTTTTTTCATGACAGTTTTGCTGATAGCTTCATTGATCGCTGTTTCCTGTGCCCTGGCGGCCTCAGGTGTCAACCAAAAGGATGGGCATTCTCACAAGGATGGGCATTCTCACAGCTTGCCTCATAGTTCGGGGGATATGCCCGACACGGGTAGGGCCGCTCCTGAGCTGCAGCGGGTCAGCTACATGAGCACGGCGACGGGAGAGGAGCGCGACTATTTAGTCTACCTGCCGGAAGGATACGGCCCGGCCGTGGATTCCGGTGAGTCCGCTGAGTCTGCTGAATCTGCTGAGTCTGCTGAATCTGCTGAGTCCGGGTGGCCGGTGCTGCTGTTCCTGCACGGCAATGGCGAGCGCGGGAATGCGCGGGACGAGCTGGATTACGTGATGATCCACGGTCCGCTGTACGAGGCGTGGGTGCGCAAACGCAATCTCCCGTTCGTGATCGTTGCCCCGCAGCTGCCCATGTACGGCATGGATGAGCGGCACAACTATATCGCCAACCGCACCCCTGACATGATCCCCCGGCGGCTGGATGAGGGCGTGCCGCCGCGCAGGCCGGCATCGCTGCCGGCATTCCCGATGGACGGCGCCCCGTCGGTGGACCCGTCCGCCGATCCGGAGGCCATGCCCCATCCACCCGAAGGCCCGCCGGACGGATGGTATCGGCTGGAGCGCGACCTGATGGATATCCTGGATCAGGTCGAGGAGCAGTTTCTGGTGGATGCGGACCGTGTCTACCTCACCGGCATCAGCTATGGCGGCTTCGGGACCTGGCACATCGCGGCGCGTCATCCGGAGCGCTTTGCTGCGATTGCCCCGGTGGTCGGATATGGACATCCCGACGGCGTGGCGCCGATTGCCGCGCATTGCTTGCCGGTCTGGTGTTTTGTGGGTGGACGGGATATGGTGGTCGAGCCGCGCTTTTTTTATCCCGCCATGAACCGCCTGCAGGAACTCGGACACACGGGAATCCGCCTGACTACGCACGAGGATATGGGGCACGATGCCTGGGTGCGGGTGTACGGCGGACAGGATCTCTACGACTGGCTTCTGGAACACCGGCGCGGGGAGCGGGCCGACCGGGAGGATGCCGGTGACCCTACTCCGGATTAAACTCCCGCCAGGTTTCGCCGCCGTAGGCCTGCACGGCCACATAATCCCCCTCGCGCCC
>SKYW01000285.1 GCA_007127695.1 Balneolales bacterium
CAGGCCTATGACGATGCCCTGTCCGCCATGAACGCCGCCAACGCCTGGGATTACGAAGAGCGCATGCAGCAGATCCTGGGCAAGCTCGACATCCACGATACCGACCGGCCCGTTTCCACCCTCTCCGGAGGGGAGCGCAAGCGAGTGGCCCTCGCATTTGTGCTGTTGGATGAGCCCGACCTGCTGCTGCTCGACGAACCGACCAACCACCTGGATGTCGACATGATCGAGTGGCTGGAAAACCACCTCTCCCGCAGCACCACCACCCTGCTCATGGTCACACACGACCGCTATTTCCTGGATCGCATCTGCAACCAGATCATCGAGATCGACCAGGGAAAACTCTACCACCATCGCGGCAACTACTCGTACTACCTCCAAAAAAAGGCCGAGCGACAGGAAGTCGAAAAAGTGGCCGCCGGCAAGGCCTCGCAACTGCTCAAAAAGGAACTCGAGTGGATGCGCCGGTCGCCCAAAGCGCGCACCACCAAGTCAAAATCACGTATAAGCGCGTTTTACGAGACCGAGGAGAAGTCGAAGCAGACATCCGGCGGACCTGATATGCGGCTCGAGGTCTCGATGCAGCGCATGGGCAAGAAGATCCTGGAGCTGCGCGGCATCAGCAAACGCTACGGCGACATCGTCATCCTGAACGACTTCAGCTACACGTTCAGCCGCGGCGAACGCATCGGCATCATCGGGCGCAACGGCACCGGCAAGTCCACTTTCCTCAACCTGCTCACCGGCGAGGAACCCGCCGATACCGGCACCATCGACAAGGGCAGCACCATCGTGTATGGCCATTACCGCCAGCAGGGGCTGGAGCTGGACGAGGAAATGCGCGTCATCGATGTCATCCGCGAGATCGCCGAAGTCATCACCCTCTCGGACGGACGCCGCATCTCCGCCTCACAGTTCCTGGAGCACTTCATGTTCCCGACCAAAATGCAGTACACCCCGGTCGGCAAGCTCAGCGGTGGCGAACGCCGGCGGCTCGGACTCATGATGGTGCTGGTCCACAATCCCAATTTCCTGATCCTCGATGAGCCCACCAACGACCTGGACCTGGAAACCCTCACCCGACTCGAGGATTTCCTGCAGGATTTCGGCGGATGCCTGATCGTGGTCTCCCACGACCGCTTTTTCATGGAGAAGCTGGTCCACCATTACTTCATCTTCGAGGGGGACGGGGTCATCCGCGACTTCAACGGCACCTGGTTCGAATACCGGGAGCAGCAGCAGCGACGCGATGCAGAAGCAAAAGAATCGGGATCGGCAAAATCAGCAGGCAGAAAAGGCGGCCCGGATACCGGCGCTGGCGGAAGTACAGGCAATGACGAGGCTGCCCGCTCTGGTGGGTATGCCGGGGCTGACAGGGCTGGCAGGGCTGACAGGCCTCCGGGAGATGCCATGCCCGCCGGTCCCACTGATGCCCCCGGGGCGGCGAGCGCATCCACCCGAAGCAAGCCGGCACCCAAGAGGCTCAGTTACAAGGAGCGCAAGGAGCTGCAAAAGCTTGAAAAAGAGATTGCGGGACTGGAAGATGAGCGGTCGGCGCTGGAAGCCGAGCTGGCATCCGGATTCCTGGAATACGAAGAGCTCCGCGTGAAATCCGAACGCTACGGAGTTCTCGGGGAGCTCATCGACGAGAAAAGCGAGCGCTGGCTGGGGCTGGCCGAGCGCGATCAGTAGCAGCTACTCGACGGGGGTGGCAAGGCCTCTGAAGGCAGCCGGGAACCTGCCCCGCAGCTGCGATCCCGCAACCTGTTTTTCTGTCTGGCGGAAGCCGATCTCGTCGTCAAAGAGGTACACTTCATATTCGTCAAAGGCAGCCATGATCAGCATGTCATCGTTAATGTCGAAGTTCATACCCAATACCCCGGCATCAATATACCAGACATCATCTTCACCAAGGCCGGAATAGATGCTGCTGTTGAACGTGTGGCTGCGGGCGCTCCCGTTCAAAAGCTGACCATGATCGAGCCAGTCATCATCAAGTTCAATCTGAAGCAGGGCCACATACCCGGCCGGATCCGACGAAGAAGTCCAGCTAATCGCATAGTTGTCCGACAAATTGAAGGATTCAGGAAAACTGCCGCGGATGGCCTCGGGAACGGTCAGGGTCCCCGCACGTATGTTGTCGTCGATGCGCAACCGATAGGTGAATTCCTGGCCGGGGAGAAGATCCAGATCTGCCGTGTAGAAGCCTTGGGAAAAAGATATTTCGATGTTATTCCCGTCAACCTGAAGCGAAAGAACTTCGTGATTTTCTATAATCAGCAATCTCATATAGGCCAAAAAGCCGCCGTCACGATCTTCAATAGCAACAAGCATGAACGAAGTATCCCAGTCAAGGAAACCCTGAAGCGGAAAATCTGACAGTTCCACATCAGGAACTCCATATTCATCATTCTCTTCACTGCAGGCAAAAACCGAAAGTGACAGGATGAGCAACAGGCTTAGTATCGTCTTTGCACGGGTCATTTTTCTTTTGTTTTGTGACTCTCATCTGTGGATGGGGCTCCAGAATGTTGTCTGTGCCATTCTGAAGATCAAGCAAATAATAAACAAAGATTTTCAATTTAAAAACGATAGAAAACTTTCATGAACTGTCCACCTTTGGGTTGAATTAGCGGATGCCACAGAATATTTATGGCACTATATCATTACCTGATTTTCTCTTCTGCTGTCACTGGAAAAGTATTATTCTTCAAAGCTTTTTACGATATTTCACCATTGCCCGAAGCGCGCACCAGCTTGTACAGCTTGTCCGCCCGGCGCACCTTCTCCGGCACCACGAACGTGAACAGGTCGCCCTTGCGCACCTTGTCGACGGCCACATCGTCCACACGCAGCTCGCCGACGGTCAGCTTCATCACGCCGGTGGTCGGACCGGTGACCATGATCTCGTCGCCGGTCGACAGCGTGCCGGTTTCCATCAGGAACACCCCGGCGTCCACCTTCTTATAGTAGTTGTCGCATTTGGCCAGGTAGGTCTTGCGCACGGTCGCCTTCGACCCATAGACGTCGCTCCACTCGCCCATCGTGCGTCCCAGATAGTACCCGTCCCAGAACCCGCGATTGTACACGGTGGCCAGCTCCTTCTCCCACCGGGCCACCTTTCCGCGCGTGTAGGTTCCCTCGCGGATCGCCTCAACCGCCTCGCGATAGCAGGTGACCACGGTCTGCACATAGTCGGCAGACCGCCCCCTGCCCTCGATCTTCAGCACGGTGATACCCGCATCCAGCAGTTTGTCCAGAAACCCGATGGTGCACAGATCACCCGCGCTCATGATGTACTCGTTGTCGACCTGCAGCTCGGTGCCGCTGTGCTGGTCGCGCACTTCGTAGGGCCGCCGGCAGTTCTGCACGCAGGTGCCCCGGTTGGCCGGACTGTTGTGCGTGTGCAGGCTCATGTAGCACATTCCGGATACGGCCATGCAGAGTGCGCCGTGGACGAACATTTCGATGCGCACCGGCTCGCCCGACGGACCGGTGATGTTCTCCTCCCGGATGCGGCGCGAGATTTCGGCCACCTGCGGCAGGTTCAGCTCACGCGCCAGCACCATCACATCCGCCCATTGCGAGTAGAAACGGACCATGCCCGTGTTGGTGATGTTGCACTGGGTGGAAACGTGCACGTTCATGCCGGCCTGGCGTGCGTACTGCATCACGATCGGGTCCGACACGATGAGCGCCGTAATGCCGGCTTTGGCGGCGGCATCCACCGTGGCGCGCATGGCGTCCATGTCCTCATCGTACATGACCGTGTTGAGCGTCAGATACGAGTTGGCCCCGTACTCCCGGCACGCGGCACCGATCTCCGGCAGGTCTTC
>SKYW01000088.1 GCA_007127695.1 Balneolales bacterium
CGCATCCGCTGCAACCGGTCACCGTACCGCTGGATTGGGACTGGGCCCTGGGTTCCGGATACCAGGTTTTTGGTAACGATGTCCTTGCTTCGCTGGCAAACGGCCCGACGCGCATCCTGGCGCATTATGAGCGACGCGGCAACGGCGAGTGGCGCAAGCGCATCGTTGATACCGGCAAGCACAATGAACGGGTTGCTGTTGCGACCGTTTCCGAGGATAACAAAAAGGTGGTTTTTGTCTATTCAACCGCATCCACCATGACGCAATACCGGGTCGGCGAGCTGGATATCAGACGTCGCAGTGCCCGGCTTGGCGAGGGCGAACACCTGGTCCGGCTGAACATCGGCCTGTCGGACAAATACGTGGCAAAGTCTGAAATTTTCCGCTGGACCGGGGCGGAGGACAATGAAGTAAATGGCATACTGTACTATCCCGAAAATTACGAGCCCGGCAGGGCCTATCCGCTCGTGGTGGCCATACGCGGCGGACCTGCTGCCGTCACCCTTGACTGGTGGAACATGAGCTGGGCTTACTTTCCGCACATCCTTTCGCAGAAGGGCTCCTTTGTGCTTATGCCGAACTACCACGGCTCCTCGAGTCACGGTCTTGAGTTCGTCGAGTCCATAAAAGAACGCTATTACGAACTTGAACTTGTGGACATTGTAAATGGCATCGAGACTTTGCACGAGGCCGGCAAAGTGGACAAGGATTCGCTGGGGGTGATGGGCTGGTCCAACGGCTCCATTATCGGCATCGCACTGTCCATTGAGTACCCGGACATGTTCAAAGTGGTCGGCGCCGGCGCCGGAACAGTCAACTGGGCATCGGATTACGGAACATGCCAGTTCGGTGTCCGTTTTAACCAGAGCTATATCGGAGGGGCCCCGTGGGACAGCACCGATGGCACTTTTTACAACCGTGCCTACATTGAAAAATCCCCGCTCTTCCGTATGGAGCTCGTCAAGGCCCCGACCATCATCTTTTTCGGCAGCGAGGACCGGGCCGTACCCAGGGATCAGGGCTGGGAGCATTATCGCGCCCTGCAGCAGATCGGCAAGGCGCCGGTGCGCTTTCTTTGGTTCCCTGATCAGCCCCACGGCCTGCTCAAGCTAACCCACCAGCGTCGCAAGCTGGAGGAGGAGATCGCCTGGTTCGACCGCTGGCTTTTCGGAACCTACGAGGAGCCTAACCGCGCCTTCAAGGATGACGGGCCGCTGGCCGGACTCCTCAAACGCGACAGTCTGGCCATCCATGACGGATATTTCGGCCTGCGCAACAGTGATCGCCTGATTCCCGAGGTGGTGCCGGTGGGCAAGGATACCATTGCCGTCGGACGCTTTCCGGTGACCAATATCCAGTACCAGGAGTTCGACTCCACCCATGCTTTCCACCCGTTGCAGGCCAATCATCCGGTCCGCAGCATCAGTGTGGATGAGGCCCGTACCTATGCCCAATGGCTAAGTGAGCACACCGGACACACCTACCGCTTACCCAACGCGGACGAAACGCGTGCCTTGCACCGGGTTGCGCATCGTGCCGGCGCCCGGCAGAACACGCTGAACCGCCTGGCCGGCTTTGACATCACGGTCGATGAGGTGGGACTGTTGCGGCAGAAGATGGATTTGCTTTCAGCCGACCAGCTGATCCGGGAGGTCGGGTCGTTTCCGCCGGTCAAGGTAGGCGAAGCCGAAGTCTACGATCTCGGGGGCAATGTGGCCGAATGGTCGGATACCGGGTCGGATGATGGCGGATCCGTCTATGGATACAGCGTAAGGGATTTTGTGGATGCGGCCGATCCCGAGAGCCGTGAACTGGATCCGGAGTACACCGGATTCCGCGTCATTCGGGAGGCAAAGTAACATCCCGTTATTCCACCAGGGACCGCAGCCATGCGATCTCGGCAGCCCAGTTGTCCGGCTCGGTCGTCTCCAGGATCATCGGGAGGCGGTTGAGCCGGTCGTCGTTCATGATGAGACGGAACGTTTCCTCGCCCATGGTGCCTTTGCCCAGCGGCGCGTGCCGGTCCACCCGGCTTCCCAGCTCCGATTTGGCATCGTTGAGATGCAGTCCGCGCAGCATCGACAGACCGACGATGCGGTCGGTTTCCTCCATGGTTTGCCGGTACCTTTCCGGTGTGGTCAGATCGTACCCCGCGGCATGGGCATGGCATGTGTCGATGCAGAACCCGACGCGGCTGCGGTCCCCGACCTGCTCGATGATCTCGGCCAGATGCTCGAACCGGTGGCCGAGATTGCTGCCCTGTCCGGCCGTGTTCTCCAGCACCACCGTCACGCCGCGGGTCTGGTCCAGCATGATGTTCACGGTTTCGGCGATGCGCGACAGGCACTGTGTTTCGCTGATCTGGCGCAGGTGGCTGCCTGGATGGATGTTGAGTTGCGGGATGCCGAGCTGTTCGCAACGCTGCATCTCATCGAGCAGGGCTTCTCGTGACTTTTCGATACCCGCTTTTTCGGGATGACCCGGGTTGATCAGGTAGCTGTTGTGCGGGAGGATGCGGTCGGCGGTGAAGCCAAGTTCCCCGCACCGTTCCCTGAACGCCTCGATATCGACTTCCAGCAACGGTTTACCCTTCCACTGGCGCTGGTTTTTTGTAAAAAGGGCAAAGGCATTTGCCCCTATCTCACGCGCATTGAGCGGTGCATTATGAACGCCACCTGCTGCACTCACATGCGCACCGATCCATTTATCAGACGAAAAGATCATTTTAAATACCTATTTATACTGTAAATAAACCGTTCAATCCATTCAGGATGATTCAGGCCAGTTCATTCCGCGACCCATATTTCAGCAGCCGCCGATTTGCGTATGCGCTGGTCGTGTGTTGCAAGTGGCCAGCCAGCCAACATGGCTGTCGCTGTGATCAGCCGGTCGGCTGGATCCTGGTGGAACACTGGTGGCAGCTTTCGCTGTGCAATTACCAAATCCATATCCACAGGAATAACCCGGCAGACGGAATGATCCGTAGCACGACGGATCCAGCTCTCAAAGTCCGGCAGCAGCTGAATGCGGCCTCTGGCTTCAAGTATCTCCGCTTCCCACACACTGGCCCATGATATGGCCAATCGCTGTTTGGATGCAAGTTCGTCCAGGCTGTTCCGCTCCATGGTCCGCAGTGCGCCGCCACCAAGCAGCCACCAAAGCCATACGTGTGTGTCCAGGAGCACCATCAATCCGAATCATTTACCTGCGTGGAATGAAAATAGCCGGGACCGGAGTAGTCCTCAAAGCCGGATTCCTCCGCACTCAATGCGTCAGCCGACCCCTGTCCCCTGAGCGATTTCCAGGGGACCTCCTGCTGGCCTTCAAACGAATCTGCCAATTCTTTTTCCAGGCTGTTGATCAGCAGTTTTTTCAGGGTGATACCCTCCCGGACGGCTTTGATCTTGGCCTTTTTCATCAGATGATCTGGTATGTCTATGGTAGTTCGCATAAAAGCATAAAAGCATATTCGGGCATCAAAGTCAAGCAGAGGCACAAATATGACCGAAGAAACAGTCCCTCTCTTTCAAAATGATTCCTTTCAGACAGCAAAAACGGAATAGAAACAAGTACGCCGGCTATGGGAGTCCCGGATACCTGAAATGAAGAAAGCGGACCCGGTCCGAAGACCGAAATCCGCTTTCATCTGTTTATATCAATTTCGATTCACATGGTCAGAATGATCTCACATGACAGGATATAATCATGCCCCTGTGTGTCAGCCGGAGGCTGTCATGTTCGTTTCATCGATTCATGTGAGCAGCCATTCGGGATGACTACGGGAAATGATCAGGGCATTTCCACACCAAGTTCGTCGAAATCAAGGTAGA
>SKYW01000244.1 GCA_007127695.1 Balneolales bacterium
CCAAACCCGGGGACGCACTCCTCATCTCACTGGGAGCCGCTACGGGCGTTGCCTGGACATTCAGCCTGATCGACCTCAGCCGCCAGTTCCCGTCGTACAAGGAAATTCCCGTAAACAGTACCTTTGAGGGGTATCGCAGGGACGTCACCCATGTTCACGACCACGCCTATTATGATGTTCGCGGTCCGGTCAAGCGGGATGCCATACTGCTTTCGGCGCTCTATCCCGGCCTCGGCCAGATCTACATCGGGGAAAGAAACAGGGGCTACGTGCTTGGACTTGCCTTTACCGCACTGGCAGGCTCCACCATCGCAGGAGCGGCCTACAGATATCACTATCCCGGTCCAACACCATCTGACGAAGTGCTCATCGGATTGGGAGCCGCGACCCTCGGAACCTGGATTTTCAACCTGATCGATGTCCAGCAATCGTTCAATAACAACTTCTTTGCCTCGGCCGCAAGGGGGGATGGGGCAGGAAACGTATCGCAGACGTCCGCCAGTCGAACGGAAATTGCCCTGGCACCACGTGTTGACTATTTGCGGATTGGAAACTTTGCTTACAGAGAGTACGCAGCCATAGGGCTCTCACTGTCGTTCTGATCATCTGATTGTTCCTGAACAACCCGTGATGTTAGTGTATTTGGATTGACGGATCCACATTGCACCATTCCAGTGGTGTGAATAAGCCGGGCCAAACCAGGTCAAACCAGGTCAAACCAGGTCAATCCCGGATGCCGGGAATCAGTCCGCCTGCCTGGAGCTCGTCAGTAAGTCGCATTGCCCCACCGGATGCCGAACAGGATACCGGTGTGCCGGGTGAGTTCGCCTGCGTCCATGCTCAGGGCAAGCGTCAGGCGCAGATCGTTCAGGGGGGATTTCGGGTCGGAAGTGAATTTGCGGTTAAACCAGGGGAGACGTCCCGACAGTTCGAGCATGGTATGGTACTGGACCGGTTTGTCGGCAAACGGAGCATCCGGATCGACGATCCGGTTGAAGATATCGATGTTGTCATAGGTTCCCTGATGGCGCGCCCGGGTGACCATCAGCCGGTAACCCGTTAAAACACGTCCCATTGCCGCAAGGGGGGCCGCATCCACATCCGCCAGTCCAAAAAGATCCCCCTCCAGACCGATATGCCAGGCCTGCACCCGGTTGCTCACAAAGCGGCGCCATGTGAAGTCACCGTCTGGATAGTAAAAACGTCCGCGTACCTGTTGCAGCAGCAACGGGGTTCCCATGGTGAAATCGCGGTAGGTCCATCCGTTGCGGTAGACATAGTGGTTATAGTACTGATCCCGTCCGCCGAAATTGTAGGGATAATCCGCGTCGAAATAGGGTTCGTCTGGATCGTAAAACGGATCGTCGGGGTCTTCGGGGGGATCTGTGGGTCCGGGCCCGCTCTGCCAGATGGTGCCCAGATATTCCACCATTATGGTGCGTATCCACCGGTTTTCACCCCACCCGCCTGCACCGCCAGCACCGGATCCACCCGGGCCGCTCGCGAGACGGCTCCCCGGACGGATGCGCAGTCCATTCAGCCCGTCGCGGTTGTGGTAGAATCGCATCCCGCTGCCATCCTCAAAAAAAATCTGCCGGTAGGCATCCCACTCCATGCCGAAAAGCTCCCATCCAAGTCCGAACTCGATGACGCCGAGGTGATCCCCGATGGCATTGGCCACCCACTGCTGGAAATCGGCCGCCGATTCGTGGGAAGGATCGGCGCTTTGCCCAAACACCACACGTCGGTAGTCTTCAAACCGGGCCGGGGCCGGACCGAAATCCGGGTGGTTTCCGCCCCACAGGGCAAAGTGCGTGAATCCGCCCTGAAGGCGTACGGGCCAGTCGCTGCGGGTCCGCAGGAAGACCGCTTTCTCGTGCAGCCAGGGATCGGAGGTGAAGCGGTCATCATCCAGCCAGCCGTGCGAGTAGAAGCCCTTGATCTCCATGAGCCGGAACGTGAACGGGATCGGGATGTAATGCGGGATGCCGGCCGTGATGCGCGGAAAAGGAGCGTGGTTCGGACTCATGCCCATGGATCCGGTCGAGAGCGGATCGTACGCGAAACCGGTGGTGTACGATCGGCGTCCACCTGTCACCTGAAACGGACCGTACCGCAACTGCACGAAGGCCTCGTAAATGCGGGTTTCGCCGGACTCGGGCTTGGCAATGAATTCGATCCCGGCGCGGTAATCAGGTTTCCAGGCATGCCAACGGCTGTAGCGGCGGGGTTCTTCGCGGTCGGGGGGGGCGAGACCGGGGAGGGCGATTGGGCCACGGTAGATTTGGTCACGGTCGCTGTGCCCGGGTCCGTTTGCGGCCGAATATTTCCTTCCAACTTTTCTGTTGGATGCGTGCCGCCAGTCGGTGACCAGCCGGGCGCCCATCCACCCGTCACTGCGCTGGTCCAGTAGGCGTCCGCCGCGATGTGATACCTGCCACATGGGCATGAGTCCGGCCGATCCGAAGGCTGCGGCCATATCCACCTGCCACAGAAGTTGCGGAATAAGGGGAGGGGACGATGGGTCAGGATCAGCGGTCACCACAGTTTCGTTCGTGACCACACCCGTTGTCAAGAAATCCGCCGGAAGTGCTTTCGATAAGAAAAAATCTGTCGCGATTGTATCCCCGGCAGCCCCGTACCCATCCGTCCCGCTCGCAACACACCACGCAGGAAGCAGCAGCAGCAACAGGAAATACAGGGGCTTCAGCAGAAAATGGGGGCGCATGCAGAGTGACAAGGGTGTTGAAATCAAGGATCAGAAATCCGTCGCCGGGATTCGTGTGGAAACAGGATGTATCCTTGTAAATTACATGTTTTAGTTGAAAACTTCAGGCAATTTCGATGTCCTGACGCATTTTTCCTGCAAATATGATACCTTTGGTGGCACAGTCCGGCAGCGCCGGGCGGCCATTGACCGGAGCACGTCCCCCCCAAAATATTAGCAGAATAGCCGTATGCTTGTTGACCTGATCGCCGGAGCGCGACCCAATTTCATGAAAATCGCCCCCATAACGCATGCCATCCGGCAAGCGCAGCTGGAGGGAGCCGACATTGCATTCCGTATCATCCACACCGGACAGCATTACGATCAAAATATGAGCGGCAGCTTCTTCGAGCAGCTGGGCATCCCCAAGCCGGACCATAACCTGGGCGCTGGCGGCGGGACTCAGGCAGAGCAGACCGCGGCCATCATGACCGGCTATGAACGGCTGCTGATGGAGGGTCCGCGACCGGATATATGCATTGTGGTGGGCGATGTCACATCCACCATGGCCTGCTCCATCACTGCAAGGAAACGGGGCATCCGCGTGGCGCACGTGGAAGGGGGGATACGCTCGCGCGACTGGACCATGCCCGAGGAGATCAATCGCGTGGTCACCGACAGCATCACCGACTATTTTTTCACCACTTCGGAGATGGCCAACCGGAACCTTGCCTCGGAGGGCATCCCACCGGACCGCATTTTCTTCGTCGGCAACACCATGATCGACACGCTGCACGCACAGCTGCCGCACCTGCGCGAGCCCGGACTCGTTTCGGAACTCGGGTTGCAGAAGGGACGGTATTTTGCGATGACGCTGCACCGTCCGGCCAACGTGGATCAGGAGCAGACACTGAAAACCCTGATCGAGAACATCATGGCCAGCACCGGCGGGGAGCCGGTCATCTTCCCGGCGCATCCGCGCACGCGCATCATCCTGGACCGGCTCGGGATATCACATCCCGGCCTGCATATGACCGAACCGCTGGGATACCTCGAATTCATCTGGCTGGTGCGCCATGCCCGGGCGGTAATCACCGATTCGGGCGGCATCACCGAGGAAGC
>SKYW01000033.1 GCA_007127695.1 Balneolales bacterium
CCGTTCCATATCCAGACCTTATCGCTGATGATGCCGATGATCACCTGTCCCAGGATGCCGGCAATCGGACCGGTGGCCCAGACCAGTCCAATATCCGATATTTCGAGTCCATACTGGTAGGTGAGTAGCCAGCTGAGCGCCGCGATTTGTATCGAAAGACCAAATCCCATGGCCGTTGCCGGCAGGGCAAGCAGCGCATAGAACCTGTTACTCAGTCGTTTTTGGATTTCCAGCATAAGGGAGGGTTAAGGATGTTCACACCGGATGCACTACACCGGAGATCAGGCTTTCGCTAAAAATACGACCTGAAACGGAATGCGCAAAACGCGAAAACGAGCCGTAGTGCCCCATTTGATTAGGCATGCAAACATTTTTTTGTATCTTTGCATGATACCATTATTTGACCGGTAACCGGACCTGAATATTTCAGACATGAAACGAACATGACAGCCTCCTGCTGACACACAGGGGCAAGATTAAATCCTGTCATGTGAGTTCATCCTGACCTCATGAATCTAAATTGAATTAAACAGATGAATGCACTGCTCGCTTTTTTACTGGTGATACATATCCCCGCCGGCTGGGAAACAACAGGATCTCAAAATGATACCATGGCACAGCCCGAAAGGGAGGCTGTCAATGCCACGCAGACCTGGGAGGTTGAGGGACAGCAATGGGATGAATGGCCCACACGTGATATCCGCTTTGAAACCGACGAGGGGACCTGGATGAACCTGGATGTGAGTCCGGATGGAGATTATGTCGTTTTTGAACTCCTGGGGGATATCTACCGCGTTTCCATCAACGGCGGAGAGGCAGAACTGCTCTCGGGCGGACCTGCCTTCGACATGCAGCCGCGTTTCAGTCCGGATGGAAAAACCATTGCTTTTACCAGTGATCGCGGCGGAGGGGACAATATCTGGCTGATGGATGTGGACGGATCCAATCGACGTGCCGTCACAAAAGAGTCGTTTCGCTTGCTAAGCTCACCCTACTGGACGCCTGACGGTGAATATCTCGTGGTCCGCAAGCATTTCACAGGCACGCGGTCTCTTGGCGCCGGAGAGATCTGGATGTACCATGTGCAGGGGGGAAGCGGACTCCAGCTCACCGAAAAACAGACCTGGACTTCCGACCAGAACGAACCGTCGGTCTCTCCGGATGGACGCTGAGTCTACTACAGTTTTTCCGGTCCGTTTGATTACAACAAGAACGTCCACCAGGGCATTTTCCAGATCAATCGCTTCGATCGGCAGACCGGGCGCATTGAGCCGGTGACCCGCGCGGCTGGCGGCGGAGTGCGTCCAACCCCATCCCATGACGGACGCAAGCTGGCGTTTGTGCGCCGCATCGGCACCCGATCCGCCCTCATGATCCGCGATCTTGAGTCAGGTCGGGAGCGCGTGCTGTTTGACGGGCTGGACCAGGACCAGCAGGAGACATGGGCCATCCACGGGGTGTATCCCGCATTCGCGTGGACCCCGGATAACCTGCATATTGTAATCAGCTATGACGGAAAGCTGCATAGGATCTCACTTGAAAGCGGTAATGTGACGAATATTCCATTCCGGGCTACTGTCAACAAGAAAATCGCCGATGCGGTGCTGTTTGATTTTCCGGTGCCGGATGAGCGTTTTCACACACAGCTGGTACGCTGGCCTGTGCTCACTCCTGGCAAGGAACATCTTGTATTCCAGGCAGCCGGATATCTGTACCGGATGTCGCTGCCGGATGGCACTCCGGAGCGGCTGACCGAAACCAGGGAACACCTGGAATATGCCCCGTCGGTGTCGCGCGACGGCCGGTTTGTGGTTTATGCCACATGGGACGATGAAAAAGGCGGACATATCAAAATGGTTCGCATAGGCCGCAGGGGGGACGTTCGCCAGATTACCTCCCGGCCGGACCAGTACGCCAATCCGGTCATCTCCCCGGATGGCAGCCGGGTCGCCTTCCTGCAGGGAAGCGGTATTGCCAACCGCGGTAAGAACATGGGCTCTGAATTTTTCCTGAATATCAAAATCGCGGATCTGGAAAACGGGGAAATAACCCATGTGACCGAAACGGCAAATCGCGGATCCAATCGGCGCATGCCCCGGATTCAGTGGAGTTTTGACGGATCCCGGCTTTTCTATTTCGAGACGGCGGGCGGACAAACCAGGCTTTCCAGCATCAAGCCGGATGGAACCGACCATATGCATCACGTGGTCAGCGAAACAGCCGAGGAACTTGTGCTTTCGCCTGATTTCCGGTTCCTCGCATTCAAGGACCGGCACAACATCTATGTCACACCCATGCCAAGAGCCGGTGGGGATCCGATCGAGATCTCTGCGTCGAGCACTTCCCTGCCCATCCGTAAACTGACCCGCTACGGCGGCGACTGGATCAGCTGGTCGGCCGATGCGCGACACCTGGTATTTGCGCTCGGCAATGCTGTTTACAAGCAGGAGGTGCGTCCGCTCTTCCGGATGGATGAAACCCGCGAAGAGCAACTGGAAGACAGAACTGACTGGAAAGTTGGAAATGTCACATACAATCCACAAATAATACCGGTGCAGTTGGAACTCAGGACCGACCGGCCTGAGGGCGTGACGGTCTACAGCAATGCGCGGATCATCACGATGAACAACGATGAAGTCATTGAGAATGGCTCCATTGTGGTGCGCGACAACCGGATCGTTGAAGTGGGTACGGTGGAGGATGTGCGCGTTCCCGACGGAGCCCGTGTATTTGATGTCTTCGGCAAGACGATCATTCCGGGACTTGTGGATGTGCACGCGCACATGGGATACTCGGTGCTGGACATCACACCGAACCGGCTCTGGGAATACGAAGCCAATCTGGCCTACGGGATCACGACAACGCACGATCCCTCAGCCAGCACACAGTCTGTGTTTGCCCTGGCCGAGCAGGTCCGGGCCGGACGCATGATCGGTCCGCGCATCTATTCCACCGGATTTGTCCTTTATGGAGCGGAAAACCCGAACAAGGCCGTTATTGAGAGCCTGGATGATGCCCGTTATCACCTGCTACGGCACAAGGCGGTGGGGGCGACCTCGGTCAAGAGCTACAACCAGCCGCGGCGAAATCAGCGCCAGTGGGTGCTGGAAGCGGCCCGTGAAGTCGGGCTCAATGTCTATCCCGAAGGCGGATCGATGCTGCAGCACAATATCACCATGATCATCGACGGGCACACCGGCATCGAACATGCCATTCCCGTGGCACCGCTGCACAATGACATGCTGGCGCTGCTCGGGGTTTCCAATGTGGGCTACACACCGACGCTGGTCGTCGGCTACGGGGGCGTTTGGGGCGAAAACTACTGGTACCAGAAATACAATGTTTATGAGGATTACCGGTTGTTGCAATTTGTCCCGCGCCATGTGATCGACGCCCGGGCGCGCCGGCGCATGAAAGTGCCGGATGAAGAGTTCTACCACTTCGAACTGGCCCGCTCGGCAAGACAGGTGGTGCGTGCCGGCGGACGCGTACTGCTCGGCTCGCACGGTCAGCTTCAGGGACTGGCGGCTCACTGGGAGCTGTGGATGTTCGTCCAGGGCGGCATGACCGAACTGGAGGCCATTCGTGCGGCCACCATACATGGCGCAGAATACCTGGGGCTGGGCAATGACCTGGGCTCCATCGAACCGGGCAAAATGGCCGATTTTGTTGTGCTGAACATGAATCCGCTCGATGATATCCGCAACTCGGAGAACGTGTTCATGGTAGTCAAGAACGGCCGGGCATGGGACGGCAATCTGAACGAGCTGTTCCCGACAGAGCGGCAACGACGGCCGCACAGGTTTGAGCGATAG
>SKYW01000141.1 GCA_007127695.1 Balneolales bacterium
GACTTCGCCTTCGAGATCCACAGCGAGGTCGGCGAACGCGCCCTGGCCGCCAAGGTCAACGGCAAGATCGTGCCGCTGCGCCAGCGCCTCAAAAGCGGCGACCAGGTCGAGATCATCACCGGCAAGCAGATCAACCTGAACCCGGACTGGGTCAACGACGTGGTCACCCACAAGGCCCGCTCCCGCCTGCGCCAGTACATCAAGGCGAAGGAGCGCAAGGTCTCCGACGAGGGCCGCCTGCTCTGGAACAAACGCGCCGACCGCTCCGGCATCGAGATCTCCGACCAGGAACTGGCCAAGATCGCCACCCGCCTCAGGTACTCCTCGCTGCAGATGCTCTTCTTCGACATCGGCTCCGGCGTCTACGACGTCAACAAGCTCCTCAAAGCCGTCAAAAGCTACATGAGCAAGGGACGGGTGGATGAGGCCGAAGCCAAGACCGACGAGCGCGAGTCCCCGGCTACCGATCACTACAAGATCGCCTACGACATCAACAACCAGCAGGATGGAAGTCCGGGCCTGATCCTCAACGGCGAGCTGACCGACGTGAGCTTCTCCTTCGCCCGCTGCTGCAACCCCATCCCCGGCGACGATGTGGTCGGTTTCATCAGCCGCGAAGGCGACATCAAAATCCACCGGGTCAGCTGCAAGAATACCCGCCACCTGATCAAAACCGACGGTGAACGCATCGTGGATGTCTCTTGGGCACGCAACACCGGCTCCCAGTTCATGGCCGCCATCCGCATCGTCGGGGAGGACCGCGTCGGCCTCGTCAGCGACATCTCCAGCCTCATCTCCAAAAACCTCAAAACCAACATGAAAAGCATCAACGTGACCAGCGACAGCGGCATGTTCGAAGGGACGATGATCATCATGGTGGACAATATCGGCCACCTGGACAAGGTGATCACCCGGCTGCAGAAGGTAGACGGTATCAAAGAAGTCTATCGCTATGAATAAAAAAAATCAATGCATATACGTATTTCATTAAATGTTCGTTAGTTGTATATTAAATCTATAGTTAACAGAATATTATCCCGTAGTACTATTTCGAGGCTACATTCTCATGTTCCCCCTGTTCAGGGGCGTGCACCAATCGACAACCTCAGTTTGCGTCATTTTTTACTGAACTCCAGGTGCCTTGCATCCTGAACACTCTTATTTACCAACCGCAATACCTAATCACTATTAGCATGACTTACACAAAAAGAGATATTGTACGTCGCATTTCCGAAAAGAAGGGCGTCCCGATGGTTCAGGTCGAACCGTGGGTTGACGCTGTTATCGAGGCGGTCCGCGACACCATGATGGAAGCCAAACCCACTTGCCGTATCGAGATCCGTGATTTCGGCGTGTTTGAGGTGAAGGTCACCAAGGCAAAGCCCAAGGCCCGCAACCCCAAGACCAACGAAGTGATCTACGTTCCCGAACACCGGAAAACGCACTTCAAGCCCAGTAAGCTTCTCAAGGAGTTCCTGCGTCAGCCGCTGAAGAAAGAACATCTCGAAGAAGCGTAACCCAGCCCGAACGGACACCAATGCAACGATCAATCGGTGTCGATGTCGGCCTGAAACGCGTAGGTATCGCCCAGTCGGACCTGACCGGAGTTCTGGCCAGTCCGCTGGGCACTTTTACGTATGACGATGCCATCGCCCGGATCGCCGGCATGTGTGATGCAGGCGTGGTGCAGCTCGTGGTGGTCGGCTGGCCGCTCACGTTGCGCGGAGAGGAAGGGGATTCGGTGGATATGGTCCGCAAATTCCTCGCAAGGCTGGAGAAAGTGACCGGCAACGTGCCCATCCAAACCCTCGACGAGCGGTTCACATCCACCATCGCCCGGCAGTCGATCCGCGATTCCGGAGCCCGACGGAAAAAGCGCCGCAAAAAAGAGTTGATTGATTCCACGGCAGCCACTATACTCCTGCAAAATTATCTGGACTCAAAGTAACCCGTTTGCAAATGGCTATCCTGCCTGTCGTAACCTATGACGACCCCGTCCTGAGAAAACCCGCCGAACCGGTGGATCCCGACCATCCCGGACTCGGAAAGTTCATAGATGACCTTTTTGAAACCATGTACGAGGCCAGTGGAGTAGGTCTGGCCGCTCCTCAGGTCGGCGTTTCGCTGAAGCTTTTCGTGGTGGATGCGGATGCGATCACCGAGGATGAGGAAGAGGACTCGTTCGGACCCGGGGTCTTCATCAATCCTGAGATCGAGGTCGTGGATCCCGAAAAATGGGATGCCGAGGAGGGATGCCTGAGCCTGCCGGATATCAGGGAAAAAGTCGCCCGTCCCGAGACCATCCGCATCCGCTACCAGGACCGCGATTTCAACACGCATGAGGAAGAGCACAGCGGCTGGTACGCCCGTGTGCTCCAGCATGAATACGACCACTTGCGCGGCGTGCTCTTCATTGACTATCTGGGCGCCTTCCGGAAGCGGCTGATCCGCAAGAAGCTGGAAGAGGTCCGGCTTGGAAAGGCCCAGACGGAGTACCAGCTCGCGCCCAAGAACAGTGGAACCGACGAGAAGGAATGATGCAGGTTGTCCTCCGCGCCCGGATCCAATCGTGCCACCGCGGCTAACCGTAAATTTCAATCCAAACGCTGCGCATGAACCAATGACACGCACATCGCTCACTATTGTCTTCATGGGCAACCCCGATTTTTCGGTGCCCAGTCTGCAGCGCCTCCATGAAAGCCGGCACAAGGTGGCGGCCGTGGTCACCGGCAGCGACAAGCGTCGCGGCAGAGGCGGGAGACGCTCGCCGTCCCCGGTGAAATCCGCTGCAAGCGCCCTCTCGCTCAGGGTCATAGAGGCAGACAACATGCGCAGCGCCCAACTGCACAAGGAATTGAAGGCCCTGGAGCCCGACCTGCTGGTCGTGGTGGCTTACAAACTGCTGCCACCGGAAGTGCTCGCCATCCCGAAGATCGGATCACTCAACCTGCACGCCTCGCTGCTTCCGAAATACCGGGGCGCGGCACCCATCCACTGGGCTGTCATCAACGGCGAGACCGAAACCGGCTGCACGGTTTTTCTGCTGGATGAGGGGATGGATACGGGAACGATCCTGGGACAGGAGAAAACGCCCGTCGGTCCGCTCGAAACCACCGGCGACCTGTATGACCGCCTGAAAGAGACCGGCGCCGGACTGCTCGTGCGGACGGTCGACCAGCTGGCCGACAATACCGCCACGACACATATCCAGGAGGATGCCAGGGCGACCCGCGCGCCGAAGATCCAACCGGATGATGCCCGCATCGATTTCAACCGGCCCGCCACCGAGGTGCACAATTTCATCCGGGGCATGAGCCCGTTTCCCGGCGCCTGGACCGTATGCGACGGCCGCAAGCTTAAGGTTTACAGGTCCGAGCCGGCACCGGAAGAGGTGCTGCAACAGGAAGGTGCACTCAAATCGGAAGGTGCTCACAGACCGGGAGGTACACTCAAAACGGGAGGTACACTCAAAACGGGAGATGCCTTAAAGCCGGGAGAGGCGCAGGTCATCGATGGGAAAGCGCACGCCGGCTGCCTGGATGGAACCTTGGTGCTTGCCGAAGTGCAACCGGAAGGAAGGAAGCGAATGAGCGGAGCAGATTTCCTGAATGGACTGGGAGGCCATACGTTTCTGTCGTCCTGACCGTTTCAACTGCGTTTGGAGCAACTTTTCTCCCGAAATTTCCCTGAAAAAAATAGTTGCAAGATTTCCAACAACTCCGCATCATTGCATCACATCATACTAACGCATTAAACATCCTGATATCTATGGAGACCACGTCTTTGGTCGATGCTTGCAAGTCAGGCGACC
>SKYW01000218.1 GCA_007127695.1 Balneolales bacterium
ACCATTGGAGCCAGCACCGATGCCAGGACGGCACCCTACCCCGTCCACGATCCCATCCGCGGCACCCGTTACCACGAGATCCGCGTGGAAATCGACGAGGAGATGATGCGCGCCATCGCCGGGCGGACTGGCGGACGCTATTTCCGTGCCACCGACAATGAGTCGCTGGAGCAGGTCTATCGCGAAATCGACCAGCTTGAACGCACACAGTTCGAGGAACTCACCTACCAGGAGTTCACCGACCTCTATCGCGGACTGCTTGGCTGGGGAATGGCATTGCTGCTGCTGTCGTTTGTATGCGACAGGATCGTTTTCCGGACCGGGCTCAGTTGACCTTGGCTGGCTGAATTAATTTCGTTTTTACATGTCGCTGACACAAATTGCGCAGATATTTTCGAAGCATTTCCCCTTTGATGAACTTTCCCGGGTACTCGCTCCGGGCAGGGTGATACGGTTGCAGAAATTCGTGGGAGCAGCGACCTCGCTGGCACTCAGGGAACTGGCCGGCAGACACCAGCCGCTGATCGTGATCACCTCCGATAATGAACGTGCACAGTTTCTCAAGTCCGATCTGGAAACGCTTGGCATAGAAAATTCGCTTTATTTTCCTCCCAGCGGGACGAAGCCCTATGACACCGGGCGCGTCAGGGACACGGCCGTTACAGCGCAGCGATCCGACGTGATCGACCGCATCCGCGAATCGGAAAAGTACGTGGTCGTGACACCGGCTGAAGCGCTCTTCGAAAAAATGGCCTCACCGGAGCGGTTTTCCCAGGCAGCCCTGACCCTGCGCAAAGGAAGCGAAATGGATCCTGATGAACTGGCCGGCAAGCTCATCGACCAGCACTACCAATCCGTGTCTTTTGTCAACGAGCCCGGTGAGTTTGCCCGCCGCGGCGGCATCATCGACATTTTTCCATTTGCCGGCGGCTACCCGGTGCGGCTTGAGTTTTTTGGAAATGAGATTGAGTCCATCCGTGAATTCGATCCCGATTCCCAGCGATCGGTCGCTTTTCTGGACCAGATCCGCCTGATACCCAACCTGGAATCATTCAACGGCGGCGGACGCCAGTCGCTGATCTCGTTTTTCTCCGGGGATGCGGTCGTTGCCGCGGTCGACTATCCCGGCATCCTGTCAGAGCTGAACCGCCTTTTTCATGAGGCGGAAGAGCGTTTTGCCTCGCTGAGAAAGGGCGCGTCGTCAGGTTCAAACGTGCCGGGAAATGAGTATGGGGATATTCATGGCGATGGCCACGCAGATGCGCATGGCAAGGATCATGGCGATGGTCACGGCGATGTTCACGGCGAGAATTATGGCGACGAAGCGGCTTCCGACAGGAAGGCCCCGGAAGCCGGCAAGACCGCCATTGGTTCTCCGACAGAGCGCTACCTAGCCCCTGAGGAGTTTTCCGGGGAAGTCCGGCGATATCCGCGTGTATTGTTTGGTGCGCTTCCCTCTGATTTGGACGCCGACCACGAATTTACTCTCGGCGCCCGCCCGCAGCCCGATTTCAACAGCTCGGTGAAGTTGCTTCGCAGGAATCTGGCGGACCTGAGCGGACAGGGTATCGACACCTGGATCCTGTGCGACAACGAAGGGCAGCGGAATCGTTTCGAGGAGCTGCTGGGCGAACCGGGACCGGGATTGCGTTACCGCCTGGTCGTCGAAACCCTCCACCGAGGCTTCATCCTGCCGGATGCGGCCGTTGCCATCTACACCGATCATCAGATCTTCAACCGTTACCACCGTCCGAAGACAAGAGGTGCGGTGCGACGCGGTGGCATCTCCTTCAAGGAGCTTAAGGACCTGAACGTCGGCGATTATGTAGTGCACGTGGATCATGGCATCGGCCGGTTCGCCGGTTTCCGGAAGATCACCGTGCGCGGCGCCGAGCAGGAGTCGGTCGTGCTGCGCTATCAGGACGATTCCATTCTTTACGTCAATGTCTCCAGCCTGCACAAGCTGCAGAAATATTCCGGAAAGGACGGCGGCGTCCCGAAGATGACCAAACTCGGTTCGGGTGAATGGGCGCGTAAGAAAGCCAAAACGCGCAAGCGAGTCAAGGATATCGCCCGGGATCTCATCACCCTGTACGCCAAACGGAAAGCGCGCCAGGCCTGGGCGTTTTCCCCTGACAATGCCATGCAGACCGAGCTCGAGGCCTCTTTCATGTATGAGGAAACGCCGGACCAGGCCAAAGTCATCACCGATGTAAAAGCGGACATGATGAACGAGATGCCGATGGACCGGCTTGTCTGCGGGGATGTCGGTTTCGGCAAGACGGAAGTGGCGGTCCGGGCGGCGTTCAAAGCCGTGCTCGACGGCAAACAGGTGGCCGTCATGGTGCCGACCACCATCCTGGCCGACCAGCACTGGAAAACATTCCGCGGCCGGATGAAGGACTTCGCCGTGAACATCGAGGTGATCTCGCGGTTCCGCAGCAAGGCGCGACAGACGGATATCCTCAAGCGCACAAAAAAGGGCGAGGTCGACATCCTGATCGGCACGCATCGCCTGGCATCCAAAGACGTTGAATTCCGGGATATGGGCCTCCTTATCGTGGATGAGGAGCAGCGCTTCGGGGTCAGCATGAAAGAGAAGCTCAAGGAGTTGCGGGCCACGGTGGATGTGCTCACGCTCACCGCCACGCCCATCCCCCGGACCCTGCAGTTCTCGCTGATGGGCGCGCGCGACCTGAGCGTCATCAACACCCCGCCGCCCAACCGGCAGCCCGTGCTTACCGAGATCCACAGCTTCGATCCGCGCCTGATCCGTGATGCCATCATGCAGGAGGTGAGCCGGGGCGGACAGATCTTCTTCATCCACAACCGCGTTCAGAACATTGAGGAAATCGCCGACATGGTCCGCTCGCTGGTGCCCAACATCCGCGTGCAGTTCGCGCACGGACAAATGCCCGGAAGCCGGCTCGAGAAGATCATCCTGGATTTCTACGATCACAAGTTTGACGTTCTGGTCTCTACGAATATCGTAGAAAATGGAATTGATATTGCCAATGCGAATACTATAATCATCAACCATGCAAACCATTTCGGGCTGTCGGAGCTGCACCAGCTGCGTGGACGCGTGGGGCGGTCGAACCGCAAGGCGTACTGCTACCTGATCACACCGCCGATGGAGTCACTGACGCTGGAGTCGCGGCGCCGGCTGCTGGCCCTGGAGGAGTATTCGGATCTGGGATCGGGATTCAATATCGCCATGCGCGACCTGGACATCCGCGGGGCCGGGGACATCCTGGGCGCGGAGCAGAGCGGCTTTGTGAACGAGGTCGGCTTCGAGATGTACAACAAAATCCTCAACGATGCAGTGCGCGAGCTGAAGGAGACCGAGTTTTCCGATCTGTTCAAGGATGTGGAAGTCACGCCCGAACGGCCCGAAACCACGGTGGAATTTGATTATTCGGCGCTGCTCCCCGGCGATTATGTAACCGACAACGTGGAACGGCTCAATCTGTACCGGCGGCTGTCGGGTACGCTGGATGAAAAAGAGCTCGACGACTGGCGCGAGGAGCTGATCGACCGGTTCGGTCCGCTCCCGGAGGCGGCGCAGAACCTGATCGCCGCGACGCGCATCAAGATTCTGGCCGGACAGCTTTGGCTCGACAAAGTGACGATCCGCGCCGGACGAATGTGGCTGCAATGTCCGGATCATGCCAAGGAAATCGGTGCGCGTTTTTACGAGGAAGGCGGCTTGCAGCATCTGATGAATCAACTCGAATCAGCCTGTCCCGGCCGGTATCAGCTGATCCAGAAGGACAAAACGGTACGATTTGTGATCACGG
>SKYW01000150.1 GCA_007127695.1 Balneolales bacterium
CCATCCTCTGGCGGATGGAACAGCAGGCGGTTTCCGGTGGCCTGGAGGGCGCGGTCGGCGCGGATGCGGATCCAGTTCACCCAGCCGCGCGAACCGCTCATGGGGTTCTGGAAATTGGCTCCCATGGTGATCACATCGTTGTTCAGTGAAAAGCCGCTCAGCGTCTGGCGCAGCTCGCGTACCTGCGCTGACAAGCCGGTTGCCCTCGTCAGGGAGTTGATCGCAGGAACGTTAAGGTCCGGCAGCGCCGTGCTGCCGTTGACCGTGAAGCTGAAACGGGAAGAGGAGGTTGACCGGGCGGCCATTGAGACCCATATCTCGATATCCGATCCCTGCCGGAAACCGGCCAGCGTATCGGTGAAAATGGTCTGGGAGGGGGAGCTGACCGGATCAAACCCCTGGCCGAACCACTGGGTGCCGGACTTGATGCGCGACTCGGATTTTTCCCGGTCCTGTTCCAGCCAGCGGAAGTCGCGGAATCCGGTTACCTCGCGTGTCGCTGAACCCGACGGGGCAACGGTGCCCAGGCGCAGTCCGGCTTGCTGACCGATGGTCAGGAAAACATAGTTATTCCGGCTGTAGGGGTGCAAACGGTGTTCAAAACGGTTGAGAAGCGCATTAAAAAAGCCTTTGTCCGGGCCGTTGGAATAGAAGATGACCCGGTCACCGGAGCCGAAGCTGCCGTCGGATTCGCCTTCCACGATGATGGGGATCTGTGCCAGTAGCGGACGCGGATCGCTGTTTCGATGGGGCAGTTCGTAGCCCGGGGTGGTCCAGATCTGAATGTTGCGGGGATCGATCTGGGAGACGTTGATGCCAAGATCCTCCAGGTAGTCGGCATCAAGGAAATAGATGTTGTCCTCGGTAATCTGGATCCGGTACCACTGTCCGCTGGCGAGCGGGCTGTCGGTGGTTTCGGCGGTGGCGCGCTGCGCAGCAGTGCGGGCAGTGACGCCTGTCGTGGTATCGCCGGGACGGAATATCTGCCGGCCATCGTTCTGTCGACCATCGTGTTGTGAGGCAGCATCCGCATCCTCAAACACCCGGATGTGCATACGGCGGATGACCTGGAAGGTGGTGCCCTGCGGCTCGCTCTGGCGTGCGATGTGGATGGTCAGCGGAACGACCATCTGTCCGCGGGAATATCCGGGCTCCCCGGTCTGGATCACCGGCGTGTCGCGCCCGGCAATGAGATATTGCTCGGGGTGGTTGACGTAGTGCATCTGGGAGGAATCGGCCCGAACCGGGACAATTTCCTGTTCCATGACGCGGTAACGGGCCTGTCCGTCGCTCCAGGGGGCGATCAGGTAATCCGGAGCTGTGATCTTCAGTCGCTCATTGACCAGTTCATAGTCGGTGAACCCGTCCGTCTGGCTGATCACCTGCAGCTGCTGGGCATGGGAAACGGTCGCAGTGCCACCGCCCACAAGCACAAGCAGTGCAAATAGGATGCCGAGTGATGCTATGAAAGATCTTGGTATTGCCATTCAGGGTTGGTGCCGGGAAGCACCGTGTAAAACTGGTTATTTGTTAGGGTTGCATGAGCTCTCTTGCTCTTTACCGGCGTATCCCACAAGGCACTGGATAATCAGTTTTTTGTGGATGGGGTAGCCGGTCAACCCGGAATCCGTAACCGTTGTAACAATAGGCAATATCTTTTTTTGAAGGGTTCCTGATAAATTACATTCAAGCGCCATAAAAGTCAATTCACAGGACATATATTAAAACGATTCGCCATGTGGAAATAGTGCAGGCTATCATTTGTCCTGAAACTGACAGCGGCAAGGGTTGCAATACTGCTTCAGGACAATCGCTCCACTACCATGGCCGATGCGCCGCCGCCGCCGCTGCAGATACCGGCGCAGCCCCAGTTTTTATCGTGGCGGCGGAGTGCGTGGATGAGGGTCACCAGTATCCGTGCGCCGGAGCAGCCAAGCGGGTGTCCGAGCCCGATGGCCCCGCCATGAACGTTGACCTTGGCGGGATCCGCATCCAGAAGTTCGGTATTTATGAGCGTTAAAACGGCGAAATCCTCGTTGATCTCAAGCAGGTCCATGTCGGCCACGACTTTGCCAGCCCGTTCGAGGGCGCGGCGCATTGCATTGGCCGGGGCGGTTGTGAACCATTCCGGGGCCTGTGCGGTGCTGGCCTGGCTGACGAGGCGTGCAATGGGGCGCAGACCGAGCTCTTTTGCCTTCCGGTCGCTCATCAGCAGCAGGGCGGCGGCTCCGTCGTTCAGCGAGGAGGCATTTGCTGCCGTAATGGTTCCGTCCTTCTGGAATGTCGGTGGCAGTTTGCGCATTTTGCCGGTATCCATCCGTCCGGTCTCCTCGTCGCGGCTAATGACGTCTGCCTTGCCTTTGCGGTTACGGACTTTTACGGTGGCAATTTCGGCTTCAAAGGCGCTCTGGTCGTGTGCCAGTTCAGCGCGACGGTACGATTCCTCCGCGAAGGCATCCTGCTGGTCACGGGTGATGTTGTGGGTGGATGCGCACAGTTCTGCCGCGTTTCCCATGTAGAAATTTTTGAACACATCCCACAGGCCGTCACGGATGATCCCGTCCTGCAGCCTGCCATGTCCCAGTTTGATGCCAAACCGCGCGTCGTGTACGTAGTGCGGCACATTGCTCATGCTCTCCATGCCGCCGGCTACCATGATATCCGCATCACCGGTCTGGATTTGCTGCATGGCGATCATCACCGCTTTCATTCCGGAGGCACCGACCTTGTTGACAGTGCAGCTGGACGTGGTGTTTTTAAGGCCGGCGCGGAGGGCTGCCTGCCGGGCCGGCGCCTGGCCGATACCTGCCGATAGCGCGTTGCCCATCACCACTTCTTCGATAAGGTCGGGATTGAGGCGGTTGTTTTTGAACAGCGCGCCAATAACGACCGAACCCAGGTCCGGAGCAGGAGTGGATCTGAAAGCACCGCCCAAAGATCCGATGGGTGTGCGAACGGCATCGATGACAACAACCTCTTCCATAATTCTTATGATCTGTATTGAAGGATAACGGTAATCGGAGAGAACTGGAACATCACATATAAACGGCGAACACAAACGATATCCTGTCCTGGGGGGCGGGCAAGGATCTTATCCGGTCAAATATCGGACTCGTCCCGCCATGATACAAGCTGCCAGTTGGCGTTATCATCCGGGCGCGTGAGCAGGAAACTGGCGGAACCGTCGCTGCGCAAAGCCGGTTCGGAAGGCGACAGCACGACCGTCAGGTTGAACCGCCGGATCACAAGTATCGACTCCTGTTCCGAACCTTCGGGCGCATCCACCTCGAACTGATCTATGATATTGTTCCAGCGCAGCGAGATGTCGTAACTGCGCGAGAACATGTTGTAGGTGCTGTTCATCTCCTCGGAGCGGCTCCAGGTCACATCCACATTGCGCTCGTAGTCCCGGAATGTGAACGTGAATTCGGGATGGATGAGCGGCCCGTACAGCGAGGTATCCCGCAGTTCATAGGACTTCTGGAACCGGGTGTAGAACCCCTCGATGGTCGACGGGTCGCCGAGGAGGTCGGCAATGGGGTCGCCCTCCAGTTCGCCGGGAGCGAACGGATTGATGCAGCCGGCTGTCAGAAATGGCAGCGCCACGAGCATCGCCAGGATCAGCAGTATGGATGTACGTCCGGGAGTCATCGATATTGGTTGCCGGTTGGACCGGCGATATGACGGAGACGGTTGATTGGATTTTATTTATGGAAACGGATGGCCGGGTTGCTTGCAGAAACGGGTTTCCTGCAGGAACGGGTTGGGCGGTTTTGTTAACGGCAGCGGGTGGTTGCGTGGTTCAGGTGTTCAGGTGACGGTTTCCCTGAATGCATGGTCCAGATCAGCTTTGAGGTCTTCTATGTCCTCAATGCCGACCGACAGCCGGATGAGCGAATCGCGCAGGCCGGCCGCTTCACGAATGTCTTTTGGGATGGATGCGTGTGTCATGCTGGCGGGATGGCTGATGAGGGATTCGACGCCGCCAAGGCTTTCGGCCAGGGTGAAGATGTGCGTGTTGCTCATGAACCGTTCGGCGGTCTGTTTGTCATCCAGTTCCAGGGTAAAGGAGACCATGCCTCCGAAGTCTTTCATCTGCCGGGCTGCGATTTCATGGCCGGGGTGATCGGGCAGGCCGGGATAGCGGACTTCCGCGACATGGGGGTGATCGGACAGGTACTCCGTGAGCGCCCGGGCGTTTTCACAGGAGCGCTGCACGCGCAATGCCAGCGTCTTAACCCCGCGCAGTGCCAGGTAGCAGTCCATCGGTCCGGGCACAGCGCCGGTGGTCTTGGTCTGGAAAGCCAGGTTTTCGTAGATATCGTCGTTGCTCGTGCATACGGCACCGCCAATCAGGTCGGAGTGTCCGCCAATATATTTTGTCGTGGAATGGATGACGGCATCGGCTCCCAGAAGAAGCGGCTGCTGCAGCGCGGGCGAGGCGAAGGTGTTATCGACAACGGTGAAGGCCTTCTGGTTGGATGCGAGTTCTGCCAGTGCGACAATGTCGACGATGTTGAGGAGCGGGTTGGTCGGTGTTTCGATCCAGAGCATCCTGGTTTTGCCGGTGAACGCCTCCCGCACGTTGTCGATGGAGCTCATATCCACAAAGCTGAAACGGATGCCGAAGGGCTCAAAGACCTGGGTGAACAGGCGGTAAGAGCCGCCGTACAGGTCATTGGTGGCAATCACGTGGTCGCCGGGTCTCAGCATTTTGACAAGCGCGTCCATGGCGGCGCAACCGGATGCGAATGCTGCGGCATAGCGCGCCTCTTCGAGTCCGGCCAGCAGTTGTTCCAGCGCGGTGCGTGTGGGGTTGGTCACCCTGGCATATTCATGGCCTTTGTGCTTGTTGGGTGCTTCCTGGGCATAGGTGGAGGTGAAAAAAACAGGAGGCATGACGGCACCCGAGGTCTCTTCGGGCTTCTGTCCGGCATGGATGGTCTTGGTATTGAATTTCATCTGGTTGGCAATTTGTGCAGTGATCAATGTTAAAAAGCCCGGCAACCAAATCGGCTGCCGGGCTGGAAACATTTCATTGGATCACAAGCAGTTCAGTTCAGCTTGTCTATCACATCTCGGCCTTTTCCTGAGCCCGTTCTGCCTCCTCGGTCATTCCCAGGTTTGTGTAGACACGGAAAAGCGACAACCAGTGCTCCGGGTTATCCGGCTCCAGTTCCGCCGCTTTTTCATAATGCGGGAGGGACTGTTCCAGATACTCGCGGGCCTGCCGGTTAAACTCCTCGGCTTCTTCCATGTCCTCGGTCATATTCCTCTTGTCCTGCATCAGCGCACCGCGGTTCTGGTATACAATACCCAGCGTCGCGTGGATATCGGGGTTGTCCGGGTCTGTTTCAAGAGCCAGATGCAGTTCCTCCTTGGCAATATCGGAGAACCGGAAGGACTCGTCAATGAGTTCATTGGAATACTCCTGCTTCTCTTCCATCTCCGCTATCATTCTCTCAATCTCCTGCTGGTCGGCACCGGGCTCGCGGGCTTTTTGACGGATCTCCCTACTCATCTCGTAGACTTCGTCATGGAGATTACGTACCTGGTCATCGAGATCCTGCACCATCTGGTAGACCTGAGTTGCATAGACAAGCCGGTACTGAGGGTTCTCGGGATCGCGTTCGATCAGTTCCTGGACCACTTCCAGAGCCTCGTCGGTCATACCCATCCTCAGGTAGGCATTGGCTATCTCCTGTACGATTTCAATCTCATCAGGAAATAATTCGCGCGCTTCGAGGAGAAGTTCTATGGCTTCTTCATCGCGATCATCCTCAAGCAGGAAGAATGCCAGGCGATAGTAGTTGTACAGATCGCCCTGCTCCATTTCATAGATAACCTTGCGGCTGATGGCTTCTGCCTCCTCGTTATTTCTGAGAGCATAGTTCACTTCAGCAAGCAGGTTGAAGCTCAGAACACTGTCCGGATTGATCGTGGTGGCATTGATGAAATGATGCCTCGACAGTCTGAGGGAGTCCTCTGGGGAACTGATGATATCAGAGCTGAGCGGCTGAACACCCTGATTATGCTCGTATCCCCAGGTTTCGATGATGATGTCGTCCAGATTTTGCGCTTCATTGCTGGTTACATCATGCTCCTGGTACAGCCTGCGGGCTTCGAGCAGGTTTTCACGTGCCCTTTCGTAATCATCCACACGCTGCTCGGCCGGTTTGTCGGATGCGAGCGATGCGTAGGCGACTCCTTTGTAGTAGTAGCCATCGCCGTTTTCGGGGTTGGCCTGAATGGCGGCTTCCGCAGATCTGATCACTTCCTCAAAATCCTGTTGCACCAGGGCGAGGCGGGCTGATTCGATATTCGGGTCAGCGGCGCAGGACCAGACCAGGAACATCATCGCCAGAGCAGTCAGTGCTTGCGGGAAATATTTTATTTTCATTTTTTTACGGGTTGAATTGTATGATTGCGGAGGAGCTGGTTCCCGGATCGGCACTGACTTCCTTCCTCAGTAGCTGCCGGAAAATTTCCTCTATGTTAAAAAAAGTGGTTTATTACCTGAGAAACTTCCATATGTAAAGTAAGAATAGCACACTGTTATCGCAATATACGAGTAATGTGCCGAAGCTTCTCACTGCATCGGCAAGCAGTTCACCGGTGCAGTATGCACATGGCAACCGGCTTCATTGCACTTACTGAAACGAAAATTAACACCAAAACTTATGTTTAAACAAACGGTATCAACCATTCATGCACCAGCTGCCATAGGACCATACAACCAGGCAGTTATTTATGACCAGTTGATTTTTTGCTCTGGGCAGATCGGATTGCATCCCGAAACGGGAGAAATGGCGGGACCTGAAACGGCGGAACAGATGCGCCAGGTCATGAAAAATCTCGGGGAGGTGCTGAAGGCTTCCGGTTCGGATTGGGAAAAAGTCCTCAAGTGCACCATTTACCTCGCGGATATGGAGGATTTTGCCTTGGTGAATGAGATTTACGCGGAGTATTTCCCTGCGGAACCGCCGGCAAGAGAGGCCGTTGCCGTCAAGACCCTGCCTAAAAACGGCCGTGTCGAGGTCAGTTGTATCGCACACCGGTAAACGTTCTGCGGGTCGTGTTGCCTGCCCGGTCAGATAGCGTCACCGATATATCATTCATTCGCTGCGGCCGGAAGTCCGGGTGATGAAATACCAGCAGTTTTTTTTCAGGGTCATATTCGGCTATTCCCCTCTGTCCGTTTACATAAACGATGGCGGAACGGTAGTCGATACCCGAAAGGTCATCGTCCACACTGACGGTAGCATAGTAGCGATCAGCATGAGTCCATCTGGCGATTTTCGGATGGGATATTTCAGGGGCGAGGGTATCGTATGCAATGGTGTAGCTGCCACCGGAGCGGATGGTGCCGGTGATCATGCTCCCGTCCTTGTCCGTGCGTGAAGAGACATGGGACAATCTTCCGTTTCGCGGATTTATGCGATAAAGGCCAATACCGTCGCGGTTGCGCAGGTCCTCATCCAACAGAATGCGGACGGTGGCAGGCCGGCGGAAGGGCTCAGTGTCAGGAAACAGGGTGAAATCGGGATAGGTGCCGGTTATGCCCATGCTCACCGGTTCGAAAAAGGCATCCAGCGGGAAGTTAACGGATATGCGCATTCCGTCGTGGTAAATGGTTACCGGGTGTTCGGGACGGACCCGGTGCAACACCCATGCCCGGTTGCCTTTTCGCAGTTCGAGTCTGTCAGCGATATCAAGAGACAGCCCGCCAGAAGGGGAGGAGTAGATGCGCATTTCGTCCCGGAATGATCCCAGCGGGCGGATCGCAATCTCCGGTGAGCCGGCGGTTTCGGTTGTTCCCGGACCCGTTCGCACCCAGTTTTTATGCCAGATAAGCGTAGCCGGTGGCTCATTGGCGCGTACAGTGCCGTTTTGTATCCTCCAGTCGGCATAACCCCTGGGGAAATGCAATTTGGTGCTAATCTCAGCTTCCTCAGGTTCCGTGACATTCAGTCGCAGATGGGCCTGGGTGCTGTTGCCGTAGAAATCGGAGGCAACAATGCGGACGGCATACCCGCCGGGAGGGAGATTCAGCCGGCCTGATTGCCCGGTGTCCTGGTAGAAAGGCAATGTGTTGGAATTGCGGAGGTAGAGCCGCTGGTAGCCTCGCCGTTCGTCGCGCAGAATCGGGAAAACCCTGTCGATGAACATCTGGCGGGATTGGCCATAGGAAAAGCTGTCGGCGCGGGAGTGAAAATAGAGCTCATCGTCGACGTACATCTGCAGTTCATAGACGGCGTGGACATTGTTGGATGCGTTGGCCCGGTCGAACACATTGACGGCCAGACCCACTTCGCCGCTCACTTCCAGGGTCCCGAAGTCATACCTGCCGCTGTGCCGGGCAGGCCGGCTCCTGTGTATCCGGGACGATCCGTTCACGGTGCTGTTGTATGAAAGCGGCTCCACCGCGAGCCCGGAAAATTGCGGCGGGATGGTATCCTCGATGTAAACACCAGCCAGTTTCGGGTTGAAAGGGCGTCCCTCGGGGGTACGAAGTTCAAAATGGAGGTGGGGCGGACCCACGCCGGTCGAGCCGGTCCAGCCAATCTGCTGTCCACGCCGGAAGCGGATCTCGAAATCCTCCATATTCCGGTCAAACTCAAACGAGTAATCCTGCAGGCGCAGTGAATCGACCACACTTCGGATGCGGGGATGAAAATCGAGCAGGTGGGCGTACAGCGATATGGTTCCGTCGTCATGCCGAAGATAGATGACATTTCCGTATCCAACGGGACCGATTGCCACCCGATGCACGATACCGTCACGGGAGGCGAACACGGCATAGCCCTCATGTCCCCACGTTCCGATATCCATCGCGGCGTGAAAATGGGCGGCGCGGGTTTCACCGAAAGAAGAGGACATATAGCGGCTGGCGTTGGTCGGCCAAAGCCAGGTAGCATCCTCCGAGAGGAAAGATGGCCTTTCCTGCGCCCGGGAAACAGGAGGATGCACGTTTGCCGCCACCTGGCAAAACGATACGGCAATGATGACAGTCAGGAAACGCAAGGAAGTAATGTCAGGTTTGAGGGGCATGGTGCGGATCTGCGGATGTTATGGACAGTGTTTGGTATGGATAAGGGATACGGTGGATGTATGATATGGTGATTGATATGGATAAGGGATACGGTGGATGTATGATATGGTGATTGATATGGATACGGGATACGGTGGATATCTGGTACGCTGGATGTATGTTAACGTTGATTGGAGGTCAGTCGGATGTTTCCACATGGACGTCCAGCACGATCCGGCCCAGGAGAAGTTCTGCGTGCAGATTGTCACCGTCCCTGAGCAGGCCTACGCCTTCAGGTGTGCCGGTGAACAGCAGATCGCCGGGCTGCAAGGTGACATAGCGTGAGAGCTGTGCGACCAGTTCAGGTATGGGGAACAGCATCAGCGACGGGTCTCCGGACTGTCGAAGCTGCCTGTTGATGGACAGTGTGAACGTCAGTTCCTCTGGATCGGGCAACTCACCGGCAGGAAGGAAAGAGCTGACAGGCGCGAACGTGTCCATTCCCTTGGCAAGGAACCAGGGGTGTGCCGCCGCTTTCAATTCCTGCTGGATATCCCGTGCGGTGACATCGATTCCAATCCCGTAACCGGCAACATGACCAAGGGCATCGTCCCGTTTAATATTTTTCCCGGGTTGTCCGATAACGGCTATCAGCTCTGCTTCGAAGTGCGGTTCCCGTACAAAAGAGGGTATGCGGATGATACCGTCAAACGTAAGGCTGGACAGCGGCTTGGTGAATATAACGGGTCTGTCCGGTATGGGGTTGTTCAGTTCCCGGGCGTGTGCCGCGTAATTCCTGCCGATGCAATAAATGTTGCGGGCATACAATCCGGGGAGGCCGGGGAGTTCAGGCAACAGGTCAGACGGTTTTGCCATGTTTTTCGTGATTTCGGGATGATGTGGAATGTCCGGTGACTGTTTTCGGATTCATCCAGCAGGTATTTCTCCAAAATAGTAGAACCTATCCTTGAAAGATATCCTGCAGCGGTGAAAAAAGCATGTCAAACAAAAAAAAAGCCGTGATGACATAAGCGCATCACGGCTTTTTTTGTAAAATGATAACGGCGGGATCAGTTGGCCTCGACGGAAATCGTCCTGCGGTCGTTGCGTCCTTTGCGGAAGGTCACGATACCGTCTGCCGTAGCAAAAATGGTATCATCCTTGCCGATTCCGACATTGGTTCCGGGATGGAACTTGGTACCGCGCTGGCGAACGATAATGTTGCCGGCACGAACCATTTCGCCTCCGAAGCGTTTGACGCCCAGTCGTTTCGATTCAGAATCGCGACCGTTCTTGGTTGATCCGCCACCTTTCTTATGTGCCATGGTTCCGTGGGTTTAAGCGGTTATTTTTTCAATTAAAATCCTGGTCAGATGACGGCGATGTCCGCGCCGTACCTGATAGCCCTTACGACGTTTTTTCTTGAATACAATGATTTTGTCGCCTTTTACCTGGTCGACGACTTTTGCATCCACTTTGGCATTCTCGAGCGCGGGGGAGCCGACCTGGACCGTTCCGTTGCCATCTGAGGTCAGAAGCACTTTTTCAAACGTGACCTTGTCATCGCTTTCGGCTTTCTGCTTGTCTACATAGATGACATCATTTTCGGCTACCTTGTACTGATGCCCGCTTATTTCAACAATCGCGTACATGTGTTTCGTTTTTGGAGAGTGATCAAAACTGTTTTTTCTCAAGAAAACAAATATAATGGATTATTTTGAAATTTAAAAGCAAAAAACGTATCCAACATAACCGGTCATAACTGAGCGGGACCAGCAGCAACCAGTCATCTAACGGTAACCAGGCTGATTCAGGGAGTGCATTCTCTGATTTGAAAAAAGCGGGGATACATGTAATTTTCAGGATTCAACAATGCTAACAGCCATTTGATATTTTCAGGAACCATGAACGATTCAGCCGATCAACATACATACGAGCAGCTTCCCGATCTTCACAGGCAGGCATTTCTGATCAAAAACAGAAAGCGGCTGCAGCATGACGGGGGGAGGGCCTGGATCAAGGATGGGCAGCTTCACGAAGCGGTCAAGGGGGGAAATTACACTATTGAGCGGGGCATTCCTCTTTCAGATCGTCTGAAGAATACGGGAAAGGATGTTCTTGAAAGAAAGGCGGGTCAGCTGATATCCCGGACCAACACGTTCCGGAAGCTTTAATCGTGTGCTGGTGTGCTGCCGATGCTGGTGTGCTGCCGATGCGGCGGCGCTTCCGTTATATATGAGATGATCAGTTTCGGGTCCTGCCGTCGTGCTTGTAAATGCCGGACCGGTTGACGTGCCCCACGTATTTGCCCAGAACTCGCACTTCTTCAAACACATCCGGTTCAATGATGATATCCTCGTACTCCTTGTTGGCCGGCTTGAGCTGCAGTCCGTTTTTGCCGTAAAAGATCTGTTTCAGCGAGGTTTCACCGTTATAAAGGACGGCACCGATATCCCCGTTTTTGATGTCGTCGTCCATGAGCAGAACGAAGTCGCCGTCCTGGATATCGGCATCTTTCATGCTGGATCCGGATACGCGCAGAGCATAGATCCGGTCCAGGTTCGGAAAGAGGTACTCCAGTGTGATAGCGCCCAGATTGGCTTCCACGGCTTCCTGAAGGGATCCCGCGGCGATGAGTCCCCGCACCGGTATGCTTGCTGTTCGAGCAGTGAATGCCACGTCGTGTTCCGGTGCCAGGTCGTACTCATCTTCATCTGATTTTACCAGATATCCTTTCCTGAGCAGTGCCTGCAGGTTCTGGGTGACACTGTTCGGGGATTTGAAGCCGAATTCATCCGCAATTTCCCGGTAGGTCGGCCAGATGGCATGATCCTTTTTGTAGGAAACGATATAGTCGAAAAACTGCTTTTGCTTGCGTGTCAGCTGGGTATTATCCATCAGAGCGTGCGTTATATGTATGGAATATGTGCATATGATACAACAAATAACGACATGGCGCAAGCTTTTTTACGCAGATTGTGACATGGGACGTGGCTCGCATTCCGGCAGTTATCCCGGTCTCTCCGCTCCTTTCAGCCGGCGCGGATTGATCGTGAACACGGCTGTTTCCACGTGCCGTACGATATTGGATGCCGTGCTGCCAAGCCGCAGGTACTCCAGGCCGGTACGCCCGATGGTGGCCATCACGATGAGGTTATAGTCTCCATCTTCCGCGATATTGGTGATCTTTTCATGGATGGATTTTCGGGTGGACAATACATCGCCACTAACCTGGTCCTTGATGTCGCCGAACCTCTCATCCACCAGTTCACGCATCTGCTTTTTACGGGTGTCGGTAGCTGCCTGAATTTGCGGAATGCTTCCAAATTGTTCGAAACTTAAGACATGCATGATATCAAGATGGGCGCCGGATGCCACGGCAATGCTCCTGGCGAACGGAACGGCTTTGAGGGAGTAGTCGGAAAAGTCGGTAGTGAGAAGGATTTTTTTGAGCGGCTTGACTTTGGAACCTTCCTCAACCACCACTACCGGGACAGGGGCAAAACGTATCACTTTCTCTGCGACCGATCCCATGATGAGTCGTGAAAAGCCTGTTCGCCCGTGCGTGGTCATAACGATCAGGTCAAAATTCTGAGCGGCTTCAATGATGGCATCGGCAGGATTTCCCACCTGCACCAGTCCTTCGTTCAGAAATTTGGCGTCTGCATTGTCTGCCGCCGTCCTGTTGAGTTTTTCCACAAGCTTCTTTTCCAGTTCCTCATGGCCTGATGCCAGCTCATCCTTGGTGGATACGTCCGGCATTTCAACATCGCTCAGAGAGATAAAAGAGTGGAAAGGAGTGATGGCGCCATCAAACAGTTCGGCAAACACGCTGGCAGCTTCAAGTGCTTTCAGGCTCAGGTCAGAGAAATCCAGGGGAACAAGAATATTCACGTTCTTCATTTTACTTACGGTTTTGTTCGTAGTAGTGGGTTTGATTCGAATACGGATCCCTGGAAAAAACTCACAGGGATATTGAGCGGTTGAAGGTCAGTCCTCTGTAAGCGGGTTTACGCTCAGAACCGCGGTTTTAACGTGGCGCAGAACACTGGAGGATGTGCTTCCGAGCATCATGAAGTCCAGGCCGGTGCGCCCGATGGTGGACATAACCACCAGATTGTAAGGTCGTGATTTGGTGATCCGTGCAATTTCTTCATGGGCGGCCTTTTCTGAAAAGATCACTTCCGTTTCTACCTGCTCTTTCAGGTCGCCGAGATATTTTTCTGCGAGTTGCTTCAGTTTCAGCTTTCGCTCTTCACTGTCGTGCTGCGCCTGCGCCAGGGTATCGAACTGTTCAAAGCTGACTATGTGGACCAGGTCGATGGTGGCGCCGGTTGCTTCGGCAAGCTCCGCTGCCTGTTCAAACGCATAGATGGAGTTGTCGGAAAAGTCGGTGGTAAGCAGGATGCGCCGCAGCGGCATCAGCCGGCTTTCTTCCTCAAGGATGAGGACAGGTGTATGGGATGTGCGCAGCACTTTTTCACAAATGGATCCCAGGATCAGTCTTGAAAAACCGGTGCGCCCGTGGCTGCTCATGACAATCAGGTCAAAATCCCTGCCCGTTTCCACGATGGTGCGGG
>SKYW01000310.1 GCA_007127695.1 Balneolales bacterium
ACCAGGGTACAGAACTCGGAAAACTTGTACAATCCATCATCGACGAGGGTCAGCTTGTTCCCGACCAGACAGTTGTGGACATGGTGGAAGAGACCATTGCCTATGAAGACTACGGCAAGGGATATATCCTGGATGGCTTTCCGCGTACCGTGGAGCAGGCCGTAGCTTTTGACAACCTCCTGGAACGGCGCAATGAGTCGATTGATGTGTTTATTTCGCTGCATGCGCCCGACGAAGAGCTGATCCAGAGGCTGCTGACCCGTGGTGAAGGCCGCTCGGACGATACGGAAGAGAAGATCAAGACACGCCTGGAAGTCTACAAGAAGGAGACGGCGCCCGTGATGGAGCATTATCAGCAGGCTGGCATGTTCCGGTCTGTGGATGGTACCGGCACCATTGATGAAATATTCCAGCGCATCCTGTCAGCTCTGCCCAAAAAATAATCTGTGCCATTCCACGCACAGCGGGGTGACATCCTGAATGGATTTCGCTTCGTGGAACAGGTGTGCTCCTTTTCCGAGTACATACAAGGGCACCTGGTTGCGTGTATGCGTCTTGACGGAGAGATCCTCCAGATTGCCATGATCACTGGTAAGGAGCAGGGTATATCCGTTTTTCTCCTGCCGGCTGATAAGGTGTTCCAGGAACCGGTCAATGCGGGAAAGGATCTTGTGTGCGAGATCGGCATCGCGGCTATGACCGGCCTTGTCGGTCAGATAGTATTCGACCAGGACCAGATCGTGTTCGGTGGCTGCCCGGATTACCCGTTCTGCAGCATCTGATTCGGATATCAACGGCACGTCCAGCGAAAGCCGGGTACGCCAGGCATCCTGCGTAAGTTCCGCGGTAATGGCCCTCTCCGCCAGGATCTCCGGCACGGAATTGAGTTTCATGCCTGCCCTGGTGGTCATGAAGGTGGTGCTGGACCAGCGGTTTTTTGTGGTGACGTAATCGATGAACCGCTGCGGAAAAGCATTAATGAAGTGACAGCGCCCGTTTTGGTGGCCAATTTTTTGAAAGATGCTTTCTCCATCCAATAATCCGCGTATGGCCGAGTGTGGATAGGGGCCAAAGTGCCTGCCCAGCAGCTGCGCAGAATTGATCCCGGTGAAGAGGGTCACCTGCCCGGTTCCGCTTTGCGGCAATCCATCCACCCCCAGACAGGCATCGATGGAGGTGAAAAAATGTGCTCCGTTTTGGCAGATTTCGGCATCTTCCGTGAAAGCCTGTCCACCCGCCATCGCTTTGAAAGCGGGATAATCATGCATTGTAAACGGATTCCGCCCGTCAGACCTGCCGAGTCCGACACCGTCCAGAAACAGGAATACAAGAGACATCAGCGCTCCACGATAATAGTTACAGGTCCGTCATTGACCAGGGATACGTCCATTTTGGCTGCAAAAATACCTGTTTGGATCCTTCCTGGCATGGCATCTTCCAGCAAAGCTACCATGCGGTCATACATCTGTTCGGCCTTTTCCGGTCCGGCCGATGCCGTGAAACTTGGACGGGTGCCTTTTTTCAACGCACCATACAGTGTGAATTGCGATACGATCAGCATGCCGCCATCCACATCCTCCACACTGCGGTTCATCTTTCCCTCATCATCTTCAAAAATCCGGAGCTTCCTGAGTTTTTCGGCCATCCAGCGAAGCTGCTCGTCGGTATCGTCGCGATGAACGGCCAGCAGCACCAGTAATCCTTTGCCAATAGTACCGGTAACGTTGCCGTCGACGGTGACCGATGCCTCTGAAACCCGCTGTACAACTGCTCTCATGGTATTTCTGATTGTTAACAAGTATGGGGATAACCGTGCACGAAACTTGTTGATTCGTATACGGGTCATTTTTTATGTGCGGAAGATAACCAATTATTCACTGTTACATGCGGGATTCCCACACCATAAGGGCTCTGCGGGAAGTGTGGGTTACAAGAATGTGCTGAAATGTATGATTCATGTGATACGTGGATATTCTGATGAAAATCTTTTAAAAGGCTACTCCCTGTGGATGTTGTTATCCACATTTATTTCAACAATGGTGGAGATGCCAATTTGAATAAAACGGAAAACTTTCTTTTCCACATATCAACAGCCTCTATATATGATTACAAATTTATATAAAAATTAATTACTCATAGAAAACCCGTGTGGAAAAAAAAAGAAAGGACTTCTTGGTTTTGTTTCCTTTTGTTCCAAACTTTCTTGCGTCCTGTTACCGTTCCCGGACAGAATCCGGAACAAGATGCCATTTCCCGAATCATCCCTAATATTTTCAGTTAATTATGTCCAAGAAACATACGTACAAGTCTGCCGGAGTGGATGTGGATGCCGGAAACCGTTTTGTGAAATCCATAGGCGACCTGGTTGCCAGAACGCACCGGCCGGAGGTCGTGACTTCCATTGGTGGTTTCGGTGGTCTTTTCCAGCCGGATTTTTCCTCCATGAAGCAGCCGGTCCTGGTAAGCAGCGTGGATGGTGTCGGGACAAAGCTGATCATAGCGTTCAGGACTGGGGTGTATCACACCATTGGACAGTGCCTGGTAAACCACTGCGTCAATGACATCGCTGTCTGCGGGGCAGAGCCGCTTTTTTTCCTGGACTATTTTTCGACCGGAAAACTGGAACAGGAGGTGGCCTACAATGTCCTGAAAGGGTTCACTATCGCCTGCGAGGAAAACGGCTGTGTACTTATTGGCGGTGAAACCGCGGAGATGCCGGATATCTACGGCGAAGGTGAATTTGACCTGGCCGGAACGGTGGTGGGTGTGGTGGACCGGGATCAAATCCTGGATGGATCCGGTATTCAGAACGGGGACATTATCCTTGGTGTGACGGGAAACGGATTGCATACCAACGGTTATTCACTGGCACGCAAGGTTTTGCTATCGAAGTACAGTGTTGATCAGCACGTATCGGAACTTGGAATGACGATTGGAGAGGCCCTGCTGCAGATCCACCCGTCCTATCTGCAGGTGATAAGAAAACTAAAAAAAATAGAGGGGATCCGTGGCTTTGCCCACATAACGGGTGGGGGTATTGTGGGTAACACGGAGCGGATCGTGCCAAAAGGAAAGGCCTTGAAAGGAAACGCCCCGAAAGAAAAAAATGCGGATGGGAAGAACGTGGATGAGAAAATGACTGGGAAAAAGGGTCCGGAGGAAATAAAAGCAGATGAAAAGACTCCTGAGGGACTGATTCCGGTCATTGACTGGGACAGCTGGGAGTGGCCGGCCATTTTTGAATTGATCCGGAAGGAAGGTGATGTTCCGGTTGAGGATATGAGGCAGGCATTCAATCTTGGTATCGGGCTGACGGTCGTTGTTTCACCCGAAAGAGCCGATTCCGTGCTGAACACGGAGATACAAGCCGGATTCCGTATCCTCCCGATAGGAGAGGTCAAAACCAGCCGATAAACACATTGCTTCTGTTGCGCGTTGGTTCGTAGACGCCGGCGACACCGATATCCACAGGGAAGTTGAAAACACGGAATTGCATGCGGATTCCACCACCGAAAAGCGTGCGGGAATCTGAAACCCAGTCCTCGTATTGTCGTGATTGCACCGGGAACACCGTGTCACTGAACAGGACCAGGTAGAATCGGTCCAGGAAAAAAGGCAGCAGAATCTGTCCGCGGTCGGCGTGCCAGAGCGGTATGGTAAAACGGCTGTTAAGACGGGCTGCGTTGTTGAAACCCAATAAGATTCTCTCGTCGAATCCCTGGGAGTAGAAGCCGCTTATGTCGAAATATGGCCGGTTTTGCGTGACGGCCTCAGCGCCGAGGCGCAGGGACCAGTTATCTTCATAATAAAAGGTCAGGAACCGGTACATCCCGACACGCAAGGCAGACAATTTCTGCGCAGCATCGGTCTGCAGGTCGTGGTTGACTTCAGAAAACAGGAGCCATCCCGTGTTGGGCTGAACGTCCCGGATGTTCTGCTGAAGGCGGTGCTGCCACGATACAAACAGGGAGGCGCGTGTGCGTTGGAACCAGTCTGACTGCGATGTGCCTCCGGTTGTGATGATCCTCTCCCTGAGCACATCAATACCGGGCACGAAAGAAACAGAGGAACTGCGCGTGTTTTGGTCGATACGGTACTGTAAAGGGATGTCTATTCCAGCCCCCTGGCGATCCAGCAGAAAATCCGTGGTCTGGACGGGCCGCTGGTAGAAATTCAACCGGAAGCCGGGATAGAAGCCGCTGAACCGATAGTCCACATCATACCAGAAGCGGTTGTTGGATGTGCTCAGTTCGGCATTGTAACTGTGCCTGCGAAGCACGTCGCCGCCGGACAGTACGGCCCCGAAGCGGTGACCGATGAATTGCGATTCGTTTTCCCAATAGGGAAAGGCCGATCGGGGACGAAGCCAGCCGATTCCGGTGTGGTAGGATGAGAGTGTCCAATCCCCGGGCAATTCCATTTCTGTTGGACTGTCCGCGGAAGAAGCTGTTTCACCATCATCCAGCGGACCGCCGGTTTGGTTTTCGACATAACCGGCTGGCAAAGGCGGGTCAGGGGAGGGTCCGGAGAACGGAGGATATTTCCATTCACCGGCCGGGATTTCCTCAGGTGTGAGCTGGTCATAATCCAGCAACACCAGTTCAAATCGATTTTTATGAAGCTGAACAGCTGCAATCCTGGATCCATCCGGACTCCAGGAGGCCTCCATGATCCCGTAGCGGTGGTTTGTTGCTCGTCGCACAGAACCGGTATCGGTTTCTGAGCCGGAAGCGGGTGCCAGGGGGCCAAGATATTCATACAGATTCATCCGTCCGTCCAAATCCGACGTAAACAGCAGGGTGTGGCCATCCGGATGCCAGTCCGGATCGTAAATGGATGCGAGATCGAATGCGATATCCGCCGGTTCACGGTTGAATCGCTCAAGATCATCACGATGCAGGAACCAGAGTCCCTGGAGGCCCTGGCGATTGGCCAGAAGCACAAGCGAATCGGGATCTTTGGGATGAAAGGCCAGTTCCAGCAGGTGTCCCTGCTCCGGTATCAGGAGGGTATCCACGCCTGTTCTTTTTATGGATACCAGAACATTGCGCTCATGGTGGGTCTGCAAGGCCCAAATCGTGTTGTCCGGGCCATAGGCAGGGGCGTGGATGCGATCCACCAGGATAAGTTGCCCGGTGTCACGATCCAGATAGTTGCCGGGAATCCGGACGTCTCCATCATCATCAACAGAGGCTTCGTGGATCCTCATGCGCTGGTAGTTGTGATAGTAGGGATGGCGGTGATAGCGGGAGTAGAGCAAGCGGCTTCGGTCGCGATTGAGAGTGAACCGGTAATCGTCCGTTGACCGTGTTTCAAGGAACAGTGCAGAGTTGTTGCTTTGTGTGTCAAAGCTATAAAAACCCGGACGCTGATTATAGGAAAGGCCGTAATAAAGGATTTCCCTGTTGGATATCCAGAAGGGTCGGCGGACCCGGCCGGCTGTTATTGCATCCGGCGATGGATAGACATCCCGACCGACCATGCTGGATTCCGCCTGTTTTTGCTCTTCCTCTTTTTGTTCTTCGTGTTGTTCGCGGAACTGACGGTAGAGCCTGGACGGCCGTTTGCCGGTGTGGTACCAAAGGGCCGAGCCGTATCCGAGGAATGGCCAGCGCGAAACGAAGCGGATGGTTTTTTTCGTGGTTTCCATACCGTATTCGTACTGCAGCCAGTGGATGAATTCATGTCCGCCGATATAGTGGCGGTCGAACGGCCAGGTCCGGGCCGGATCCATCAGCATCTGTCCGAGCGACCAGCGATGCCGGCTGTCGTAGATGGTTTCGAACTGCTGTGTGAAATAGGGGTGGTTGCCGCGGCCGCTCAATCCGTATTGGCGGTGGGATTCATGGAATACGGCAATGCCCTCGATCATGCCAAGCGGGGCGGCAAGGTGCATGGAGCGGGCGAGGTCCGGCGAAAACGGACGGATGAAACCCGTCACCCCGAAGGTCGGGATCACATTCAGGTGCAGGGCGTGGACCAGCTCGTGCGGCATGACGGTATTGAGCCAGTTGCCGTCCGAGGGGTTCATGCTCTTGCTCTTGATCCGTGGTATTTCGACCTCAATACGAAAATTCTGGGTGGTGACATATCCGTTCGAGAGATCGTTCTGACCGTTCAGAACAACCGGCATGCCGGAAAGGGATCCGCCCACAAGTGTTTGTACGATATCGTACTGATCCTCCAGCAGCAAGGCCGAACGCAGGGCGGCCGCCTCCTCTCCTTCCTGGAAAAGTATGCGAAAATGCGGCGTCTCGAGCTGTTGCCAGGCGGGGCGCGTCGGACGATAGACATTCTCGTAGATCTGGGCTCGTACAGCATCCACCCCCAAAAGGAGAATCAGCACAAGCGTTATACCCCACGTCAATCGGTATGTAACCATAGAATGAAGCAAGAAGATTAGCGCACAGAAACCGACTATCTGAATCGGTTATCATCAGGCGGTTTGCCTTGAAAGCCGGAACCATGAAACTTCTGATCAGTAGTAGATCACATACTGGTACATGAGCCAGAAGAAGCAGAAGCTGCCGACCATCACCATAATATGCCAAATCGCATGAAAATTAAAATGCTTTGGTGAGGGATTCGGCCACTTGATTCCATAGATGATGGCGCCCACGGTGTATGCGAGGCCGCCCATCAAAATCCATGCGATGGCACCGAAGGAGAAAACCTGCCATAATGCGGGAAAAACGATGAGGGCCATCCACCCCATGGTCAGGTAAAGCACCAGGGAGACCCATTGCGGAGCGTTGAACCAGACCAGCTTGAAGATCACGCCAAGTGCGGCAACAGCCCAGACAGCGGTGAAGAGCGCCCAGCCGAGAAATCCTTCCAGCACGATCAGTGTAATAGGGGTGTACGTGCCGGCAATGAGCACATAGATCATGATATGGTCGATGCGGCGCAGGATGCGTATCCCTTTTTCAGATACGGGAAGCAGGTGATAGAGGGTGCTTGCGAGATAGAGCAGGATCATGCTGCTTCCGAAAATCGAGAACGCCACAACGTGTGTCGGCTGTCCGTGGAGAACGGATTTATGGATGAGCAGTACGAGTCCGAGCACAGAGAGAAGTGCGCCGGCAAGGTGCGTGTAGGCATTGGCGGGTTCGCGGACCCGGGACAAGAGGGATCTCATCGGTTTCATCTTTGTGAAACGCTTTTTAATTCCACTTTCGTCTTTCCATGTTTTTCTTCCTCGTAAAACTGGCGAAGGCTGTTGCGTGCCATCACCACAAGGATTACCGCAAGCACAAAAAGGGTAACCGAGAGCACGCTCAGGAACCAGGAGTCCTGCTGATACTGGTTCCATGCGAAGATGAGCAGGGAAAGCAGTGTGACGGTGAACATGAATATCATCGGGATGACGGTGAAAACCGGATTCACTTTTTTCTTTGCCAGCCAGACGGTCCCGGCCAGAAGGGCCAGTGCGGCCAGCAGTTGGTTGGCCGAGCCGAATATGGGCCAGAGTTGTTCGAACTGCCCGGTAAGCAGCAGTGACCCGGACAGGAGCACAACCAGGAACGTGGCGACAAATCGGTTCTGGAGGGGCGACCGGATGCGCGCGGACGGGATATCCTCGGCATATTCCTGGATGATGAACCGGGCCAGCCGCGTACAGGTGTCCAGGGTGGTGAGCGCAAATGCGGATACGGTCAGCGCCACGAATGAGATGGCTACCGAAATCGGAATGCCGATCGAGGAGATGAATCCGCCTAGCCCTTCAGAAAACAAAGTTACCGGTCCAACATCTGCCAGCCGGAGGCTGAAATCGGCGCGTGTCATAACTGCAACGGCCATAACGGCTATCACCGCAAGCAGGGTTTCGATCAACATCCCCCCGAAACCGATCATTTTAACATCTTCTTCTTTGTTGATCTGTTTGGATGTGGTCCCGGATGCCACCAGGGAGTGGAAGCCGGAAATCGCACCGCAGGCAATGGTCACAAAAAGGACAGGGAACAGGAGTCCAAGGTTTTCCACCTGAAACTGGATGGATGAGGTCATTTCAATGCGCGGATTGCCGATAAGGATGCCTGCCACACCGAAAAGGATCATGCCATACAGCAGGAAGGAGTTGAGGAAATCCCTCGGTTGCAACAGGATGGATACCGGGGTTACGGCGGCCAGGAAAATGTAGGCAACCAGGATGGCGATCCAGAAAGCATACCCGATCTGAATGGGATAGATCTCGCCGAGATATACGAAGAAGTACAGCAGTCCGACCCCGAAAATGGTGCTGATCCAGAGGGGGAAGCCCAGGCGGTTGATGACGACGCCGAACACCAGGGCGAGAAGGATGAAAAATACCGATGCCGATGCTGCAGCCGGGACCGTGACGAAAGTTCGGGCCACAATGTCCATGAAGACGGCAATGACCAGCAGCAACGTGGCGAATGCGAAAACGAGAAAGAGTTTTTTTCCGGAATCGCCGATGTATTGCTGGATGATTTCGCCAATGGACTTGCCCTGGTGGCGCAGTGAAGCGGTCATGGACGTGATGTCATGGACGGCACCGAAGAAGATGCCGCCTATGATTATCCAGAGAAGGGCGGGTACCCATCCAAAAGAGACGGCGATGATTGGGCCAACGATGGGACCGGCTCCGGCAATGGATGCAAAATGGTGTCCAAGTACCACAAACCGGTTGCTCGGAACGTAATCCACACCGTCTTCACGGGTGTGGGCCGGGGTGACGTTGCTGTTGCTCACCCCCAGTTTTCGGGCGATGAACGATCCGTAAAACCGGTAGGCACTCAGCAGAATGGCAATGGTCCCTGCAAGGATGGCCAGTACAGACATGGTGATTCGGCAAGTGGTGGTTTGACAATCACCATAAGTACAAGAATTTGTAACGTTAATCAAGGAGAATTTGGGGCGCGGGGACAGGGAATTAGCAGCTGCGCACGAAGCACGAAAGAGTCGTAATACACAAACAGGAAACAGCCGCCGCAATCCTAATCCATGAACGGATCAAAGATATCCGGTCCGGCCATGACCACGCCGAGCGGCTGCAGCCAGTGCCTGATTTCAATGGTGTTCTGATGCGAATTGAGCACATCGGTGAGACGGCGGTAGGCATGAGGGGATTCATCCAATCCCCCGCCGCGCAGTTTGACCCCCTTTTTCTTCAGCCACTCCTGCATCATCTTCGGGGTCACCTCGCCGGCCCGGATCTGCTTGCGCTTTTTCCCCCGGCCGCGATACTTGCCGGCAGCCTTGGTCCGCGACATTACACGTCCCGCCCCGTGAATGGTTGAATAGAGCGCCCTTTTGCTCTCGGGACTGTCAACCCCTTCCAGGATCACCGAGGGATCGCCCATGCTTCCGCCAACAAAACTGAGCTGGCCGGGGAATGCAGGGGTCGCGCCCTTGCGGATGACCAGATAGTCGCGCAAGGTGGTTTTGCGGGATTTTTTTGTGCCGCCTGAACTTTCGGATCGTTTTTTTGCTTCGCTCGTACCTTTTTTGCCGCCATCCTTCCCCTTTTTTTGCTCATCTTCGGCATCGGCGCCATTTCCCGGCAAATCCTGTTTCAGCGATCCGGAATCCGGATGCTGCTCTTTCCAGGCATAGTTGTGATGATTGTGGACGCGTTCAACGATTTCGGCACCGGCAAGTTTTGCCACATACTCACACACCCACTCGCGTCCGGCCCATGCATAGGCGCCGCACAGCCGCATGGCGCGGTAATACCGCTCGCCAAGGTCGCTGTTGATATCCAGAAGCACCTCTTTTTCCACGGCGCGCACATTCCAGGGCCGGTCCTGCGAGAGGTTGATGAATCCGGTTGCGGTTTTGTGTCCCAGCCCGCGGCTTCCGAAATGGACGCCCACCCAGATGCGATCCTGTTGATCGGCAAATATGTCCACGTAGTGGTTTCCGGCGCCCACGGTACCCAGCTGGTCGCGGCCCAGTTTCTTCAGTTCGCCCCGCAGGGAGGCCGGTTCGTATGCGTCCCAGTCGCCGCTGTCGAAAATGGGATGGCCATGGGGGGCATCCGGGTTGGTCTGCCCGATACCGAAGGAGATGTATTTCTCGATGCGGTCAAGCAGCAGATCCAGCTTCAGGTCCTTTTTCTGCATATCCAGCCGGACAGCCATGTTGCCGCATCCGATATCAAACCCGACACCCACCGGGGACAGCTTGTTGCGATAGGCCGCGACTCCCCCGATGGGCATGACATAGCCCAGATGTCCGTCCGCCATAAGGGCGCCATACTCCGCCCTGCTCATGACATCCAGAAATTGCCGGATGGTCTGCTCGTCGTGAAGTCCGTAAACGGGATAATCTTCTATTTTTTGGAACATGGCGGGATATTTTTGGGTTTGATTGCGTGGTCGGCTTCAGTCTGATTCCGGTTTTTCAATAACAGCGTTCTTTAGTATAATGGAAGCTTCGTGCGGTGCAATGGATACCGGTTGTGTTTTCGGTTGTGTTTTCGGGACCGGTAAAACCATCGTCCGGGAAGTCTTTCAGCACCTTGGCAATTCCAATTCATTCCATCTTTTATGAATAACACATTTTGCGGTTCACGCATTTCCATCCTGATGTACAAAATATCACCGTTGTTTTCACTGTTATTGCTTGTCACAATCATGGCGGGTTCACCCCTGCCAGCCCTGGGGTCCACTACAGGGTCTATTCCGGGATCCATTCCGGGATCCACTCCGGCATTCGGTCCTTCTCCCGGGACCCCGGACAATCCATTGGTTGAACCCATCCAAAAGGAATCCCGTGAACCGTTTTTTGCATCCACCCCGAAATCCGTGACGTCCGGGGATCTCTGGACGCTTCTTTTGCCGGATGGAACGGCACTGCCGCGGCCCGATTCGTTCCGGAGCGATATCGCCACCCCGGCAGAGGTGCTCGGCTTTGAACCGGGCGAGTGGCACGTCCGTCACGACCAGGTCGTGGCCTACATGTACCGCCTGGCCAGGGAGTCGGACCGCGTCCACATACAGGAATACGGACGGACATGGCAGCGCCGGCCGCTGCTTTTGCTCACGATTTCACACCCGGACAATCTTGCCTCCATCGATTCCCTCCGGGCCGACCATCTGGCCCTGAGCGACCCGTCACAGTCGACGGATCTCGACCTGAGCCAAATGCCCGTCGTAACCTGGCTGGGCTACTCGGTACACGGAAACGAGTCCAGCGGGGCCAATGCCGCCGTGCTCGTTGCCTATTATCTTGCGGCGGCCGAAGGGGAGGATATAGAACTGCTTCTGCAGGAGTCTGTTGTGTTGCTGGACCCGACCTACAACCCGGACGGGCTCGACCGATTTGCGACATGGGTGAACAACAACCGCTCATTCACACCTTCCGGCGACCCCTACCACCGCGAACACCGCCAGCCCTGGCCCGGATCCCGGACCAACCACTACTGGTTCGACCTGAACCGGGACTGGATGCCGGTCCAGCACCCCGAAAGCCGCAGCCGGGTACGCACCTTCCAGTCATGGAAGCCAAACGTGCTCACCGACCACCATGAAATGGGCCCGCAGGCAACCTATTTTTTCCAGCCGGGAGTGCCCTCCCGCGACAATCCGCTCACGCCGCAGCGCACGTTTGAGCTGACCGCCAAACTGGCGGAGTACCACGCGGACTATCTGGACGAAGTGGATCAGCTTTACTGGACCAGCGAATTTTTTGACGATTTCTTCATTGGAAAAGGTTCCACCTATCCGGATCTGCAGGGCACGGTTGGCATCCTGTTTGAACAAGCCAGCTCCCGCGGACATCTGCAGGAAAGCCAACACGGAGACGTCGCCTTTCCGGTTACCATCCGCAATCAGTTCCTGACCTCGCTTTCGACGCTGTACGGCGCCAGGGATCTTCGCCTTGAACTCCTCGGACACATGAGGGAATCTGCTTCAAGCGCCATGGAGGATGCCCGAAGCAATCCGGTGAAAGCGTGGGTTTTCGGGGATCTGTTCGACCGGGCGCGGAACGCCCACCTGTTGGACCTGCTGTCGCATCATGACATTCGCATCCACGAACTGGAGGGTTCTCTTTCCGCGGACGGAGACCGTTTCGAGAGCGGCAGCGCATGGATCATACCGGCCGAACAGCCGCAATACCGGCTGATCCGCAGCTTGTTTGAGACCCGCAAGGAATTCCAGGACAGCGTGTTTTATGACATTTCCACCTGGACCCTGCCTCTGGCATTCGATATACCGTATGCGGAGCTGGATCGCCGTAGCTACAGTGAAAACCTTCTGGGAGCAGCCGTCTCCGACACGCCTTTCCCCGAAGGCCGGTTCCGGTCCGGCCAGAATGCGCACGCAATTTCTGAAACCCAACCTGATAACACCCAACCTGCAAACACCCAACCTGATAACACCTCACCTGCAAACACCCCATCTGCAAACACCCAACCTGCAAATCAGCTCCGTCCATACGCCTATCTGTTCGAATGGCATGAATATTATGCACCGCGTGCGGCATACCGCCTGATGGATGCCGGCGTACGTATCAAGGTCGCAACGCAGCCATTCAAGGCAGTAACAGATGAAGGGTCGCATGAATTCGACTATGGCACCATCCTTGTGAGTGCGGGCATTCAGGACCGGGTGGATGCGGATGCGCTCCGGGAGCTGATGATGGAGGTGGCAAAGGAGGACGGGCTGGATGTGCACATGGCAAGCTCCGGCCTGACGGTCCGCGGAATGGATTTGGGAAGTCCGTCCTTCCAGATGCTTGAAAAACCCGGGGTCATGGTCGTCACGGGTGACGGGATCAACATGTATGAGGCCGGCGAAGTGTGGCACCTTCTGGACCAGCGATACCGGATGCCGGTTACCATGGCCGATGTCAGATATCTGAACAGCGTCGACCTGGACCGGTACAATACCGTGGTCATGGTGCACGGCAATTATCAGCGGCTGTCCGGGACATTCCTGGACCGCCTGAAGCAGTGGGTCGAAGCAGGCAATACCCTGATATTGCAAAAAGGCGCTGTTTCCTGGATGGCCGGACTTGGCTGGTTGGACTTTGAAATGCAAAAAACCGAGTATTCCACCTCCGGAAATAAGGAACTCCGGTACCGGGATCTGGCATCCCTGCGTGGTTCGCGGGCCATTGGCGGGGTGATCATGGAGGCGGAGCTGGACCGGACACATCCGCTTGGTTATGGTTTCAAGCGCGACAAACTGCCGGTCTTCAGGAACAGCACCCTGTTCCTTGAGTATCCGGAAAATCGGTTTGCGGTACCGGTGCGATACACCGCCGAGCCGCTGTTGAGCGGTTTTGTATCCACCGAAAATCGGGAATGGCTGTCGCAAAGCCCGGTTTACCTGGTGGCGCGTATGGGTTCGGGGCGGGTAATCATGACAACGGACAATCCGAATTTCCGCGCCTTCTGGTTCGGCACGAACCGGCTGTTTGCCAACGGCCTGTTTTTCGGTCGCATCATCCATCAGAATGCAACCATACGCTGATGCACGGAATCGCGACTGGCAAGTTGAACAGCGGTAGTAACAGCCTTACAAACGACTGAAAGGCGCCGGGCTTGCAGGATCGATGGCAGAAAATACGGACAGCCCGGCAGCTACGTAACGGCAGATGTCCTTGTTGTGAGACCGGGTGATCTTGTTCAGAGACCGG
>SKYW01000098.1 GCA_007127695.1 Balneolales bacterium
CCTCATACAGCGTACCGTTGATCATGAGTCCGGATATCTTTCGCCGATGCCCTGGATCCGGAACGATCATATCCACCGGCACCCCGGTGTGCACGCGGACCCCGCAGTCCTCGGCAAGCCGGACCAGCGCACGGGCCAGATTATACATCCCGCCTTTGATGTAGTAGCCGCCAAGTCGCAGCTCCACGTACGGAATGACATTCAATGTGGCCGGGGCCTTGTAGGGCGATGAACCGTTATAAGTGGAGAACCGCTTGAAAAGCTGACGCAACCGTTTGGAGCTGAAATAGTCATCCACCCGCTTTGAAACAGTGGTGAAAGCATCGATCCGGAGAAAGTCGGGAATATCCCGGAGCTGCAGATCCCGTACACCCTGGAGCGGATTGAACAGGAACGTCTCGGCAGTCCGTCGGTACAGATCGGCGCTGTATTCCAGAAAACGATCCCAGGCCTCCACATCCTCCGGGGCAATACGCATCAGCTCGGACCTGTTCCGCACCGGATCCTGGTAGTTGTGAAAAACGGCACCATCAGGAAACTGGTAGCGGCAGACCGGCTCCACCGGCAGCCATTCCACATAGTTCCCGATCGGCTTTCCGCACATTTCGAATAACTGCTCTGCCAGGAAAGGCATGGTGAGTAGACTCGGTCCCGTATCAAACCGGAATCCGTCGGCCGATATTTCCTGCATTTTGCCGCCAGGATTCTCATTTTGCTCGAATAAGTCGACCGTATGTCCCTGAGCGGCCAGGATGGCAGCAGTGGATAGACCACCCAAACCTGCTCCAATGACGCTGATCTTCATCTGTTCCTGCGTGATTTGGGGTTCATGGTGCGAAATATTTAGTTTTGCCGCGAAAACATTGGCCTGAACGATGCCCTGTTTCATGTCCAGATGTCTGCACGGTCATTTTCACGAGTGATTCAGGTATCATTTCTTGATAAAACGGCGACGGACTCAATGTGATATGTCCGGGGAAACATATCCACGGGCTGGATGCGTTCCAGCCGGTAATGTTCTGACAGCAGTGCCACATCCCTGGCCTGGGTGGAGCTGTTGCAGCTCACATAAATGATTTTGTTTGGGAGGATGCTGATGATCTGGCGGATCACCGACTCGTGCATGCCGGCCCGCGGCGGATCGGTTACAATGACATCGGGGCGTCCGTGCCGACGGATCAGGTCGTCGTTGAAAATGTCTTTCATATCACCCTGTTCGAACACAGCGTGGGAGACTCCGTTTTCAGCCGCGTTCTCACGGGCTTTTTTGACCGCTCCGGCGTGAACTTCAATGCCCACGACCCGGTTGGCCATCCCGCTGAGATAAACGGACAGGGTGCCGACACCGCAATACAGGTCATAGAGCACCGGGACCTTGTCCAGCGATCCCAGCACCACATCATACAGGGCCCTGGCCTGGTGCGTGTTGGTCTGGAAGAAGGTGTTCGGGTCGATCCGGAAATGGTATGGTCCCAGGTATTCCCGGATATAACCCGGCCCGAAAAGCACTTTCTGATACCGTCCCTCGCTGGAAGGGGAGCGGGTGTCATTGATGGTGTGGATCACCGTGGTGATTTCGGGAAACCGTTCAAGCAACCAGCTATTGAAGGGCTGCATGATCTCCTCGTTTTCTCCGTTTGTGACCAGGTTGACCATAAGGTCGCCCGTGTGTTCGGTATTTCGGATGATCAGATTACGCAGAAACCCTTCGTGGCGATGGGTATTGTAAGGCGGGATGTCGTTGGCCAGCGCATACTCCCTGACGGCATCAAGAATGCGGAACGACACAGTATCCTGCAGATGGCATTCCTCAAGATTCAGGATTCGGTCATAACGTCCGGGTACGTGCAGGCCGAGGGCAAAGTCGCGGTCGGCAATCTCCCGGTCGGACTGCACCTCTTCATCCGTCAGCCAGCGCCGGTCGCCGAACGTGTACTCCATTTTGTTGCGGTAGTAGAAAGGTTCCGGGGCGCCAATGACCGGTTCGGTGCTGATATCGCGAAAACCGCCAATCCGCTGGAAATGGTCCTTCACGTGTCCCGACTTGTACGCAAGTTCCTTTTCATACGGGATGTGCTGCCAGGTGCAGCCGCCACAGGTTCCTGCGTGCCGGCACTTTGGGGATATCCGTACCGGAGAGGGGGCAAGCAGTTCGAGCAAGAGACCTTCTGCGTAGTTCTTCCTTTTGCGGATGATGCGGACCCGGACTTGGTCGCCCGGTGCGGTATTCTTGACAAATACGGCATATTCCCCCACTCTACCAAGGCCTTTTCCTTCAAAAGCGGCAGTGGTGATATCCAGAATCAGTTCCTTTCCCTTTTTTACCGGGGATGGAGGTGTTTGTTGACTCATTCCGGATCAGCTGATTTTATCCCTTGCCGATTCCTCGGCGGGGATGTCATACGTTTCAAAAAGCAGGGCGTAGGCTTCCGCTCCGGCCTCATCGTCATCAATCTGTGACATGCGTGTCATGACCAGATCGAGTTGTCTGGTTGCAAATACATTCAGTGTTTCGAGGAAACGCAGGGCGATGCGAGGATGCCTTTTCCCCAGTGTCTGGTAATCGGAAATGAAAAAGCCGTAAATCACCGTATCAGTGGTACATCGCGCGGAAGCTTTTCTTTTTACAAGATAATCCACACTGAAAGCGCCGAAAGACTCCGGGGCATGGAGTACGGTAAGCGGAACGGCATTGTCCGTATGCTCTTCCTGGTAGAGTAATTCCACGGCGCCCTGCTCGATCATGTATAAGCCGGTTCCGGGATCACCCTGATGGTACACATATTCCCCGGCCTTAAACCGGCGCCGGTGGCTGAGTTGCAGGAACTCGTACCGCTCGAGCTGCGACATCCGTTTCAGGAAGGGTGATTGGAAAATCATTTCGGATTGCGCCTTGATGCGCTTCCAGAATTTAGGCTTGATCATGGAGGGAATCGGGTAGTTGAAAAAAGCTTTTAATATGCTCCAAATTCATCTGATAAGGTACAAAATGAAAATAAAAGTTGACCTATCAATTCGCATAAAATAAAACAAGAGTCGGAGCGGCTAAAAGGAGTGCCCGATCCCGAAATGCCAGTAGGGATTGCTGTTGTTGAACCATCCGCGCTGCAGATCATGTACCCGATAGGCGACATCGATCCGGAATACCAGGTATTCCCAATCCAGGCGCAGCCCGAATCCCGATCCGACCGCAATCTGGTTGTAAAACTCATCGAACCGGAACTTGCCTTCATCGAAGGCGCTGCGTGTCCCATACCAGATATTTCCGAAATCGGTAAAACCCGCGATGCCCCAATTCGTACCAAGGAAATTGTGGAACACGATATGCCGGTATTCCAGAAAACCGGCCAGCTTCAGATCCCCGCCATTGATCGGCACTTCGCCAGCGGAGGCGTCGAGGTCGGCCGGACCCAGTCTCAGGGGAGGCCATCCACGGATGTCGTTGCTTCCACCGGCAAAAAATCGCCTGTTCAGAGGGATCTGCCGGGTGACACCGAAGGCGTGGGCGTATCCGGCAAAGGCCCGCCACGCAAAGGTGCCGTTTTCGAGGACCGGGGTATATTTCCGGTAGTCAAATGAGACCCGGACGAACTGGCTGTACGTAAGCGTACTGTCACTCAGACTGATAGAGGGAACGGTGCCCTGCACATCTCCGGGATCGAAGATGAACCGGTCCATCAGAAACGGAATGGTACCCCCGAGTTCAATGGACGATTCGCTGAAAAAACCGTAGTCCCGCTTGATCAGGTCGGTCA
>SKYW01000101.1 GCA_007127695.1 Balneolales bacterium
ACCGCCGTTTCAATCCCGCAGGGATGTATACCGATCCGGATGGACAAGTACGCTATTACGACAACCAGACCGACAATTACACGCAGACGCACTATCAGCTTCACTATTCGCGGCGCCTGAACGAGCGGCTGTCCGGCAACCTGTCGCTGCACTACACGCGCGGTGCGGGTTACTATGAGGAATACCGCCAGAACAACGCCCTCTCTGCCTACGGATTTAACCCGGTTGTGATCGGCTCGGAGGTCATCACGCGAACGGACCTGGTCCGCCAGCGCTGGCTGGACAACCACTTCGGAGGCTTCACTTTCTCGACCGATTACCAGGGCGGAGACAGCTGGCAGCTCACTTTCGGCGGCGGGATGAATTACTACGACGGCGACCATTTTGGTGAGATTGTCTGGGCCCGCATTGCGAGTCCGGCCGAGCTGGGCGATCGTTACTACGACAACAAAGGCACAAAATGGGATGGCAATTTCTACACCAAGGCGATGGTGGACCTGTCGGAGCGTCTGAGCATTCTTGCCGATCTCCAGGTGCGCCATATCGACTACACGCTGGACGGCATCAACAACGACCAGCGCGCGCTGGATGACAACCACCAGTATACGTTTGTCAATCCCAAGGCGGGCCTGAGCTATGCACTCAGTGACATCGGGCGTATCTACGGCTATTTCGGCGTTTCGAGCAAGGAACCGGTGCGACGTGACTTCACCGATGCGACCGAGAACTACATGCCGAGCCACGAAACGCTCTACAACGTGGAGGCCGGTTATCGCGGCGGATGGGAGAGAGTACGACTCGGGGTCAATGCCTACTACATGCGATACGACAATCAGCTTATCAACACCGGTGATATCAATGATGTCGGGGATCCGGTGCGGACCAACGTGCCGGACAGCTACCGTGCAGGTGTTGAACTGGAGGCGTCGGCACGGATCACCGCCGCCATCCACTGGAACGGAAATGTGACATTGAGCAGGAACCGTATCCCGGAGTTTGTTGAGCGGATCGACCGGTACGATGAAAACTGGGCCTTTGCCGGCCAGGAGGAGATCCTCCACGAAAACACCACCATTGCGTTTTCGCCATCGGTAACTTCAGCGTCGCAGCTGAGCTGGCAGTACGACAATGTCCGGGTCGACTGGTACTCGCGCTATGTCGGACGGCAATACCTTGACAACACATCGAATCCCGACCGCTCGCTGGATCCGTGGTGGATCAATGACCTTCGCCTTTCATGGGACTGGGGTGGACTGCAGTTTGTCCGCAACGTCCGTCTGCAGGTCATGGTCAATAATATTTTCGGCCACATGTACGAGTCGAATGGTTACACGTTCGGCTATTTTGCCGGAAGCCAGGAGATACGGGAAAACTACTACTACCCGCAGGCCGGACGGCATGTGCTGGGCGGGCTCTCTGTATCATTCTGATGAATCATACCGCTTCCCGGACCGGCTCATATATTCCGGACCGGCCCGGGTTGCGATCTATACCCGGCAGCATATCCGTATTCGCAAGAATGCCGCTGGAAAGCTGGCGCAGGATTCCTATATTTCGAGGATGAAAACGGATTTTTTCCGTATTTATCCTCCCTATGCCTGAACAAGAACTCTATACCGTATTTCAGACACTGGGCATTTCGCTGCTGATGGGACTTTTGGTCGGGATGCAGCGGGAGCTTCAGGACACTACCATTGCGGGGTTTCGCACCTTTGCGATCGTGACGGTTTTCGGGACCATCTGCGGGTTCTTGAGCCAGTACTTCAGTCCGCTCATACTTGGGTTCGGGCTGCTCGGCGTGGTGACCATCATCGTGGTGGGCAACATGATGAAGATGAAGAGCGGAAGCACGGAGTTCGGAATGACCACGGAGATCTCCATCCTGCTGATGTATGGTGTGGGAGCGTACATCACCGTCGGGCCGTGGGTGGTCGGAGCAGCCGTAGCCGGGAGCACGGCCATCCTGCTTCAGCTCAAGCCTCAGTTCATGGGTGCCCTGGCGCGTATGGAGAACAAGGATATCAAGGCGATTATGCAGTTCGTGCTCATCACGTTCATCATCCTGCCCATCCTTCCCAACCAGACTTTCGGGCCGTTCGATGTCTTTAACCCGTATCGCACCTGGCTGCTCGTGGTGCTGATCACGGGCATCAGCCTTGGTGGATATCTGACCTACAAGTTTATGGGTGACCGGGCCGGTACGGCGCTTGGCGGTATGCTGGGCGGGATCATTTCCAGTACGGCGACCACGGTCAGCTATTCACGGATAACGGCACAGTCGCCATCGGCGGGTTTCCACGCAGCCGTGGTGATCATCATTGCATCCGCCATGGTCTATCCCAGGGTCGCCATTGAAATAGGTGTCATGGCCCCGGACTATTTTTACCAGATGATCTGGCCCATAGCACTGATGTTTGCAGTCAACATCGTGGTGGCCTGGTATGTCTACCGGCAGGTCAAAAAAAGCGAGCATGAAATGCCCGAACAGCGCAACCCGAGTGAGTTGCGCACGGCGCTTACCTTCGGTGCCGTGTACGTTGCCATCCTGTTTGTCATTGCAGCTACCACGGAATATCTCGAATCCGAAGTGCTCTATCTGGTTGCGGGGATTTCCGGTTTGGCCGACATGGATGCCATCACCTTGTCCGTTTCCCAGAAAGTGCAGGCCGGGACCATTGCCTACACCCTGGGCTGGAAGCTGATCCTGACGGCCCTTATCTCCAATACCGTATTCAAATATCTGCTGATCCGGTTCATTGGCGGCAATGCCGTGGCAAACAGGGTCATCCCTGCCTTTTCGGTGGTCATTGTTGCTGCCCTGCTGCTAATTTTCCTCGGATGACAGAGGCCGATTTGCTTCCTTGCGGATTTTCCTCTAATCTGATTTCAGATGCAACCACAACGACAAGGAGCAAAAAAAACCGGGCATTGACACACAGAAATTTGTGTATCGTTTGTAAAATCAAGGCAAGCTGGCTGAGTCAGCACCGTACAATCCCCGCGAACCCCGATATCCAAAGGCCATGAGGGCAAAACAGATGCGACATCTCCTGATTCTGGGGGTGATCCTGGTGCTGCCGCTGTCCGGCCATGCGCAGAAAAAGGCAGGTGACTCCGAAATAGGGCTGGGTGTGGCTTATGGATTCGATGTTGGCGCGGACGGGGAGATGGGCATGAACTTCAACATCTACCGTTCCCTGACGGATGGCATCCGGGTCGGTGCTGATCTCATCTACTATCTGCTGAATGACCCCCAGTTCCAGAATCCCACTTTTTTTGAACTGAATATCAACGCCAACTACCATCTGGTCAATCAGGAAATGTTCCGGATGTATGTGCTTCTGGGGGTGCACCTTGCCAGTTTCAGGTACAATCGTCCGGTAACCGGAGCGGACTCCGAAGAATCAATAAATGAATTCGGCCTGAACGCCGGAGGAGGTGTAGAATTTGATCTGGAAGGAATCATTCTCTTTGCCGAACCCAAGCTGACCGTTGGTGGATTTGACCAGTACAGCATTACCATCGGCGGAAGATTCATCTTCTGAGTCCCCCCGCGCTTGTATCGCCCTGTGGCAAATACCGGTTTCATCAATATCAGATGTTATAAGATGTCCGCCGGCATTGTAAACAAGAAAGCAAAAAAAAAGCGCACTGGATAAGGTTGATATCCAATGCGCTCTTACTAAAGGAGAATTGGTGAATCGGGTGGGGCTCGAACCCACGACCCACGGCTTAAAAGGCCGTTGCT
>SKYW01000016.1 GCA_007127695.1 Balneolales bacterium
ATTTTGACAACCCGAAACTGCATGTCCGTTTTGAGGATGGCATCACATTCGTGGAAAAGGTGTCGGACCCCTACGATGTGATCATCATCGACGGATCGGATCCGGTTGGACCTGCGGTCGAACTGTTCAGCGAATCCTTTTACCGGAATTGCTACAACGCACTCACACCACAGGGTGTCCTTTCATCACAGACCGAAAGCCCCTGGGTCCCGTCCTATCATCCGGCTATACGAAAGCTGTTTCACTCCCTGGATGCGATTTTCGAAGTTTCGCGGATGTACCTGGCGTTTATTCCGCTCTATCCATCCGGAATGTGGTCGCTTGCCTACGCCTCAAAGGGCCTGCATCCGCATGATCCGGATGTCGTGGACCGGGTCGTAAAAGGCACCACATCCATGGATGGTTCGTTACGTTACTATAATCCGGAAATTCACCAGGGATCGTTTGCACTGCCGGGTTTTGTCCGGGAAATTCTCCGCTAACTCCACCTTATGCTGATACTCTCTTATGTCATTGCTGTATTGTTTGCGGCAGCGGCGGCGGAGGATGGCAGACCGGATTCCTATCTTGCAGAATCGGCCATCGGTTTTTCGGATGAGGTAACGGTCCGTTATTACAAGAATGGCCAGGCAGCCGAGCCACCCGTCCCTTTAGTCGAATCCCTGCACGCTGCTTTGGCGCATGATAGCAGGCGGATTGTGGAAACTGTAAAAGAAATCCTTGCTCCGCACCTCTACCATTCCGGTTATTTTTCAGCCGAAATAGACAGCATCATTCATCCGGAAATACGTGGTGGCATCACTCCGGGACAGCAACGGGACAAAGTTTCGGAACCGGACGGGGAAGGTGGCACCCCAATCATATCCATCCATGTAACGACAGGCTGTCGCTATCGTATCGGAGCGCTCAATTACCGGGTAGCAGATCTGGAACCGGTGCTGCTGGACCGTTTTGTGTCATTCTACGGAGAAGGGGATGTATATGATCGCACGGCGCTGGAAAGTGAATTCCGTCGCGCCATACGCCATATGGAGGATCAGGGATATCCACTGGTTCGTTTGCAGATAACCGATTTTCAGCCGGATCATGCTTCGTGCACGGTGGACATCGATGCCGAACTGGAGGCTGGCCAGGCGATGACGGTCACCGGCGTGGTTACAAATCCGGTGAACCAGGTCCGTCCCGATTACATCCAGACAGCGTCAGGTATCCGGGAAGATGAAAAAATCACCCCGGACCTGTTCCGCAGGGGCCGCCGAAATCTCGAAAACACGGGCTATTTCCGCCAGGTAAGCGAAGGTGATCTGCTGATCAGGGATGGAGACACGTACATCTACTACGACGTGGAAGAGCAGCGAGCCAACCATTTTGACCTGATGTTCGGCTATGTCCCGGGCCAGGCAACCGGAAATGATATCGTTGGACGTGGCGAAATGCTGGTCCGCAACGTGGGATGGACGGGCAGCACCCTCCAGCTCATGTTTGAACGCCTGGACAATATGGTCACAAGGCTGGAGTCGGGTTTTGAACGCGAATGGATCATGGGACAGCCTCTTGGCTCCGGCATCGACTTCCGTTTCGTTCAGCAGGATACCAGCTACCAGATACGCGAAATCCATCTCATGGGCTCATACCGTCGCACACCCGAGCGGCGATACTCCGTTCATCTTGGACAGCAAACCGTATCTGCAAACGACGATCCGGCCCTGAACATTACCGTCCTGGATGGCGTGACGCGCACAGCGGGATTTGGTTTCCGCTTCGACAATACCGACAACCGGCTCACTCCCCGCCGCGGTATGCTGTTTGACCTGTATGTGGAGTCCGGATTCCGGCGGATCGACGATGCCCGGGCCGAAGAACTCAGAAGCCGGGGCACCATGATGCAGCAACGGGTCCGGTCATCCCTCAAAACCTACTACAGCCCGTTTGCAAGGCAAATCCTTGCTCTTGGCATTCATGGCGCACTGACGGAATCCCCGGAATACACCGAAACGGATGTCATGCCGCTTGGGGGCTCCCGGTCCATTCGCGGCTACCGTGAGGAGCAGTTCCGGGTTGCCAGGTTTGCCTGGGCAGAACTGGAATACCGCTATCTGCTCGATCCTTATTCGCACGCCTTTGTTTTTGGAGCTGCTGGCGGATACGAACGGCCGGCCATGCTGGGCAGGGCAGAGGACAGCTCTTCAGGATGGCTCTATTCGGGTGGATTCGGTTTTCGCTTCCAGACGCCGCTCGGCCTGATGCAGTTCACCTACGCCGTGTCGGCGGAGGACCCCCTGCATAACGGCAAAGTTCATTTCAGCCTAACCGCTGGTTTTTAGCTGCCGGCCGCATCCACAAACCATATCCACAAACCGCATCCACAAACCGCATCCTCAAACCGTATCCACAAACCATATCCACAAACCGCATCCTCAAACCGTATCCTCAAACCGCATCCTCAAGCCATATCCACAAACGGATGCGTTCACCCCTCATCGTCAAGCCAGCGTGATGTCAGGGGATGGTACGTATCCGTGCGCCGGTCCCTGAAAAAGGGCCACGTAGTCCGGTGGCGATTCAGGGATTGCAGCTCAATCTGACAGGATATTACCGCTTCATCCGTGCCGCCCTCCGCCAGCACTTCGCCGAAGGGACCGCTCACAAAAGAGTGTCCCCAGAAGGCAAGCCGCTCCTCGGTGCCAGTCCTGTTCACGGAGGCAACATAGCAACCGTTGGCAATGGCGTGGCTCTTCTGGATGGTCTGCCATGCCTCCAGGTACCGATTTGCCAGCACCCCGGATTCCTCGGGCAGGGCGGCTATGGCGGTGGGATAGACCAGCAGGTCGGCACCCATCATCGCCGTGATCCTTGCGGCTTCGGGATACCACTGATCCCAGCAGACCAGAACGCCGATTTTCCCGTACCGGGTGGAAAAGACAGAGTATCCCAGGTCACCGGGAGTGAAATAGTATTTTTCGTGAAAACCGGGATCCTCCGGGATGTGCATTTTGCGGTATTTGCCGAGGTATTTGCCATCGGCGTCGATTACGGCAGCCGTATTGTGATAAAGTCCGGGCGCCCGTTTTTCAAACAGCGAGGCCACAATGACGATTTCCAGTTCACCGGCAAGGTTCTCAAGCTGTCCGGTTATCGGTCCCGGGACCGGTTCCGCCCAATCAAAAAACCGGTCATTCACCTCTCTGCAGAAATAAGGCCATGCAAAAAGTTCCTGGAGGATGATGATCTGCGCTCCCCCGGCGGCTGCTTCCCGGATTTTTTGGAACGTGTTCTGGATGTTGGATGCGATATCGTCGGAGCACGAGGTCTGAATCAGAGCCAATGTTACCAGTTGTTCGGGCATGTAATCTGCTTTTTGTGGATATGATTGTTCTTGAAGCTTATCAGGGACACCGCATGTCATCGTTGTTATCAGCGAAATTCCATGGCGGCTTCACCTGCTCGGCATAAGATACAAAAAAAAGCTCCTGCTGCGGGTCGACAACAGGAGCCAAGGCATAATGCCTCTTAGGGGTTGCACTCAAAACGTCGAACTGAAACTCAGCCTGACGTGCTCTCTTCCTGATGAATAGCTTCAGGGTTGATATGGTAAATTCGTGCTGAAAATCTGAATTCAATCAATTGTTTAACTTAAGCAAACACAGTCGTAATTGCAACATGGTTTCACCTGCTTTTTTTTATCGTTTGCTAAGCAGTTCAATAGAAATTATATTTTCTGCGTTA
>SKYW01000078.1 GCA_007127695.1 Balneolales bacterium
CATTGCTCACATCCCAACTGCCAATGTCCTGATTGAAATTAAAAGCATGTGAAAACATCATACTCATATCGGTAACCGGCGTGGTGCATACCAGGCTCAGGTCCGCCTCCTCGTTTCTCCGCTGGATGAGCAGGTCGCGGTCCACCGCCTCGTATTCGATCCCGGCCACCGTCCCGGTCTCACCCGGAAGCGCGCCCGGACACCGGATCGTGACCCCGTTCGCATCCAGGAAAAACGTCCCCTGCCCCATCAGGAGGACCGGAAAAAGTATCATTATGGCGATCAGCAGCAGCGTTGGCAATACGTTGTTCGTTTTCATCTGTTTGCATCAATTTTGATTAATATAGTCAGAATGATCTCACATGACAGGAGGCGTCGGAAACTGAGGTATGGTAGCTCTGAGATGTTGTGTTAGGGGTGGACCGGTATTGACTCGTCGTAATAACTGCTTCAAATACTGCTCCGAACGGGCTTCCGGCGCTGCCGAAAATAGTAAAATGGCACCAAACCCGTCCTGCTTTCCCTAAATAGTTAAAAAATGTAACATATTCAATACAAATCGATTAGCGGATTTTCTGGCGACTGTTTGATATCGGTGTGGCAAGCAGGGTTCTGATTTCTCCGGATTTACGCCATTGGTGGGCGCATGTCTGGTCGTTAACCGGGGTTTTCATTGCGGTGCGGGGTGCGGATGCCTCTCCGCCCGTAAAAAGAAAACCGGAGGCGAAACGACGCGCCCTCCCCGGCCACTCGTTCCACCTCCGGCTTGTCAAGGAGATGCCCGTGGTTCCCTGCGAAAGGGAAACGGTCATCGTCCGGTGTGTTCATGGCAGATTCAGCCACTGTCCTGTTCAAGTGCCAGCTACTGAGAGTGTCCCGCCACAAATCGTATTCCGTTGGACTAAAGTACCATCTTGTGCTATTTATGCAAAATGATTCTGCACCGGAGACAGTGCATCCAAAAGAAAGGATGTCCCGGAACTATTTGCTTCTGGCGCGAATTCGCCAGACACCAAAGAACAGTGAGAATATCATGGCAATTGCCATACCGGAGAGCGGGACATCGTCAGGTCGTCTGTCCCATCCCGGCGGGGGAGGCGGAATAACATCCGGTCGGTTCTGTGCATAAAGAGTGGCGAAATCGGCCAGCGGTAGCAGCATCCAGGCAGCGACCGCTATCATGAGAAATGCTACAAATTTTTTTGAAGCTATCACAGCAGCTAACATTCATGAGAGGGGGAATTTAAAAACTTAATAATATATGTATGAAATTGTTAAACAACAACATATTTGTAAATACAGCGGGGTGCCATGGTTTTTTTGAAGTGGGCCATTGGCTTGTAACTTTTTCTATCGGAACGGAGTGTATGTTAATAAAACGCTGAAACCATCCCGCACCAACTGCGTATAGCACAGATAAACAGACTCTCCCCATCCAAACCGTGACCCCATGAACACCTCCACCAAACACGTCCCCATGTCGGAAAGCGCTTCCGCAATTTCCGCTGTTGCCTCGGCCATCACCCTGGCCGTCCGCCGAACCGAAAGCACGGTATTGAGGAACATCATTGTTGCAGCGGCCCTGCTCATCGTCATCGTGCTGGTCGCCCTTGGCCAATCCACCCGCAGCGGAGCCGATGCGGCTGCAAGCGGTCCGGCCTTCAACAACAACGTCTCGCAAGGTGCCCCGCACAATGCATCCCCGAACGCCTCACACAACGCCTCCCGCGCCGCGGCACTGCCCGCCCATCTTGCCGGCACCGATGTCTTTGCCACGCGCAACGGCTACGCCGAGTTCACTGCCGAAATGCAGGGCTGCCTGGGTGTCTTTGCCGGCGATTCGCGCCGCCTGGGCGGGACCGTCGACCTGCGCACCGGCGCCTTCGACTTTCACCTGTACCTGAAGACGCTGTCGACCGGCATCCCGGATCGCGACACCGGCCTGCACGCCGCACTCAATATGGAAGATCACCCCTTCGCCGAATTCACCGGCTCCTTCCATCCCGCCTTCAACCCCTACTCCGGCGCCAAACAGCACGTCACCGCCGCCGGCGAATTCACCCTGAACGGCGTCACGCGCCACCTTGAGATCCCCGCCACGCTGCACACCGGCGAAAACGGCATCCATCTGGAGGCCGAATGGATGCTGGACATCACCGAATTCGGGATCCAGCCCCCGACCTTCCTTTCCGTGACCGTCAGCAGCGAGCAGGAAATCCGCCTGCAGGCCACGCTCGAGCCACAACTGCTGGTTTCTATTGACTGAGTTTATTGCATCTGATAACCTTAATTTAATTTGCATATCGCCCAGTCTTGGCGTACCTTTATTTTCATCCAGCATATAATTGTTTTTCAGTTATTTACCCCTCTAACTGAAATGCAGATATAATGGACTGTATCTCCTGCAGGTACGTATGGATCCTTCCCGGGTCCTTTAATGTATGACACTTTGCCGCACGTATGTCCAAAGTATGCATAGCCCACCCTTTGGAGAATCATATGTCCAGAAACCCCACCTTCCTCACCTTCCCCACCTTCCACATCTTCCCCATCCCCCTCATCCTGCTCTTCCTGCTGTGCACCCTGGCCTGTGAAAGGAGCGATTCCCACCAGGCATCCGACGTCCACCAGGCCGAAATCCAGTCCGGTCACTTGCAGCTGCCGGCCGCCTCGGATACACCCGCATCCACCATTCCAAGCCACTTCATCACAAAATCCGGCAACGCCGATTTCATTGCCCTGACCGTGGGCTCCGTGGGCATCTTCTCCGGAGAAACACGTCGCCTGAACGGCACACTGGACCTGACCGGCAACCTCCTGGAATTTTCCATGCAGGTACGGTCCCTGAAGACCGGCATTGCCCGTCGCGATCGCGACATGTACGCTGTTCTCGATGCCGACCGGTTCCCGCAAATTACCTTCACGGGCACGTTCACCCCCGATTTTGACCCCGTTTTGACGGACAGGCAACCCGTGACTGCCACCGGCATCTTTGCCCTGCACGGGGTGGAACAGGAGCTGACCGTGGACGGATTCCTGCAGCGGTCGGGCAACAGCATCAAGGTGGAAGCCGATTTCCCGATCGACCTCAAAGACTATGGCGTGTATCCGCCCGAAACCCTCCTGGTCAAGATAAACGACCAGCCTGAGATCCACATTTCGGCCCACCTTGTACCGCAACTGCTCGCCAACAATCGCTGACCGGTTCCCGACTTCCTGTCAGGATTGCTTTCGCCGAGACGGCGCCCGGACCGATCATTCTGCCTCAATCCGCATCCGGGCCGCCATCCGATTCCCCGGCACATTTGGCGCATAATTTCTTATCTTGCGTCCTTAAATTCCAGTGCCCGCGTGATGCACCGCATCCGCGCCGCTGCCACCCATGGACGGCGGCAGGCATCCTCAGAAACGCGACCACTTCTCATGCGCATTGCCGTACTGTCGGACATCCACGCCAACCTGCCGGCCCTCGAGGCCTGCCTGGACAAGCTCGACACGCTGTCCTACGACCGGGCAATCAGCCTGGGCGACCAGGTGGGATACGGCCCCTTCCCTAACGAGGTGATCGAAATCCTGCGTAAGCGCAAAATCCCCACCGTGCTCGGCAACCACGACGCCGGCGCGGTCGGACGCATTTCGCTGCGCATGTTCCGCGAACCGAACCACTCGCTGCTCGTCTGGACCCGCGACAATCTCACCGCCGAAAACC
>SKYW01000097.1 GCA_007127695.1 Balneolales bacterium
CTGTCGAGTACCTGCATGGTCAGTGCCTTGATTTCGGTCATGTACTGCTTGCGACCTTCCTTGTCCTCCCATGACCGGGTCTGAATAGGTCCATCGAAGTATACAAGCGAGCCCTTTTTCAGCAGTTGCTGACAGTTCTCAGCCAGCCGTCCCCATGCAACGACACGATGCCATTCCGTAGTTTCCTGCAGCTCGCCATTGCTGTCCCGGTACCTTTCGTTGGTAGCTACGCTTATGTTGGCTACCGCCGTGTTGCTCTGTGTGTAACGGACCTCGGGATCCGCCCCGAGTCGTCCGATAATCATTGCTCTATTAAGTGATCCCATATGTTTTTCTGTTTTGTTTCAGTTGCCTTAGGTACGGAATAGACTATGAAGAAGCCGTTACCTTACACACCGGCACATGCTTTTTGATTACCAAAATGTTGCATCTGACAAAATGGTACACATTCCCGATGCCATATTCAAAGAACCTTTTATGTGATAAAAAATCTTTGGTTCACTCGGTCACATAGAATGTCCATGACTATTATAATCATGCTCCTGTGTGTCGGGTTGCTGTCATGGACATTTCAGCCGTAAACCCCGGTGCGTTCCATTTCCATCAGCTTTTTGATACGGAGCGAGGTATCGGGATGCGTGGAGAACAACTTGCTCATGCCACGCGCGGAAAACGGATTGACCGGGAACATATGGGCCGTGGACCGTTGTGCCGTTTCTGACGCCTGCATGGGCATTCGTTCTACGGATGCCTGGATTTTCCGGAGAGCACCGGCCAGGCTTTCAGCGCTGCCGCAGATTTCGGCGCCCACCCGGTCCGCCTCGAATTCACGGGTGCGCGAGATGGCCGACTGGAGCATGGCTGCAGCCAGCGGCGCCAATATGAGAGTCAGAAGCAGTACCAGGATGTTGGGACCGCCGCCGTCACCGCGGCCGAACGGAAGGAAGATGGCAAACTGGGCTATCATGGTAATGGCGCTTACCACCGTGGTAACGATAGTCTGAGTCAGTATATCCCTGTTCTTGATATGGGCAAGCTCATGGGCCATGACACCCCGAAGCTCCCGCTCATTCAGGCTCTGCAAAATACCCTGGGTCGCTGCTACGGCAGCATTTTTAGGGTTGCGCCCCGTTGCAAAGGCATTGGGCTGCTGCTGCGGGATGATATAGACCTTTGGCATCGGCACGCCGGCATTACGCGAAAGCTCTTCCACCATATTGTAAAAACGGGGTGCATTATCCCGGTTCACTTCCTGGGCCCGGTACATTTTCAACACAAGCTTGTCCGAGTACCAGTAGCTGAAGAAATTCATGGACAGGGCAAACACCAATGCGATGATCATGCCCGTCTGTCCACCCAGCAGACCACCGATAAATAAAAATAAAAGCGCCACAAGCGCCATGAGAAACACGGTCTTAATTGTGTTTTTGATCATTCCGGATTACCTCCTAATCAATAAAGTTCAAATATGCCGTTTTAATAAGCCATTTTTGATTCTGATATATAACTTACGGGATTGGCAAATTATTTTTCCGATCATGTAAACAGTTTTTTCGTCCCCGGCATTTCAAATTTTTACAGTATCATTATATTGTTTTTCTTATCCTCTTTGAGTCACCCTTGATTTCCATACAACTGCGTACCCGTTTGCACTTTACCGGTCCGTGTTTTCAATCGGGTATCAACGGTATGCTGCACCTGCACAGCTCTCACAGCACTTTTTATTATTTCACATTTCTCAACTGATCAGATTATGTCACAAAAAAAGACTTCCAATAACGGTTCTTTCAGCAGACGGGATTTTCTCAAAACCGGTGCGCTCTCAGGTGTTGCCCTGGGTTCAGGCACTCTGCTTGGCAGCTGCGCCTCCAATAACGGGCAGGCCCGTCCCGGCGACGCCAAAAACATCATTTTCATGGTCAGTGACGGCATGAGCATCGGCACCCTGACCGCTGCGGACCATATGCTGCGCCGGCACTACGGAAGGCCATCGCACTGGATTTCACTGTATGAGCAGAAAAGGGCCAATCGTGGCCTGATGGATATGGCCTCTGCCAATTCCATTGTTACCGGATCGGCTGCCGCCTCCTCGTCATGGGGCTCCGGACACCGCATCAATAACGGACGTGTGAACATGACCGAAGAGGAACAGGCGCTAAAACCCATCCTCCGGATATTCCAGGATGCCGGCAAAGCAACCGGACTGGCTACAACCACCACCATCACGCATGCCACACCGGCCGGATTCAGCGCCAATGTCATGCAGCGCGGGGACCAGGAAACCATCGCCGAACAGTATCTCGATCGCGAGTACGATGTGCTTCTGGGTGGCGGCAACCTGTTTTTCGATGCCGCACACAGGGAAGATCAGCGCGACCTCTACGGTGAATTCACACAAAAGGGATACAAGGTCGTCCGCAAGAAAAACGACCTCATGCAATTCGAAGGCAACGAGAAACTACTCGGGATTTTTTATGACGGACACGTACCGTACACACTCGACCACATGAATACCGAGGAGTATCAGCGCGACATCCCCACATTGGCTGAGATGACCGAAACGGCGATCAAACGCCTCTCAAGGAATCCCAACGGATTCATCCTTCAGGTGGAGGGGGGCCGGGTGGATCATGCCGCCCACGGCAACGATGCAGCCGGGCTCATATTTGATCAGATCGCCTTCGATGATGCCATCGGGAAAGTGATGGAATTTATTGAAAACCGCGACGATACCCTGGTCATTATTACCACTGACCACGGAAATGCCAATCCGGGACTGAACGGGGTCGGGTCAGGCTATAATGCCAGCGGACCGCGTTTTGACCTTCTCGCCGAATTTCGCCACACCAACAACTGGTTCCTGCCGCAACTGGATGAGAACAGCTCCGTGAGCCGGATCCGCGAACTGGTAGAATACGCCACGAAAATAGAGATCCGTCGCGATGAAGCAGAGGTCCTGCGCAAGGCCTACGCCCGGGAATATGAAAACCTACACCGGATGATGAGCCGGCCCTGGCCCGTAATGGGGCAGATACTGGCCAACTATCTGGCTTTCAACTGGGTCGGCACCTCGCATACGGCCGATTATGTTGAACTGGCCGCCATGGGTCCGGGCAGCGACCGCATCGGTCCGTTCACCAGGAACACCGACCTGTTCTATCTTATGGTGGAAATGGCCGACGTGCAGGCCTACACGGAAGAATATGCATAGGAATAGGACGTTACCGTTCTGACAGATCATCCATTAAAGGCGAAATGCCTGCCGGAAAGACGTTTAAAAAGCATCCGTGTCCCCTCACGGATGTTTTTTTTTGCCGGCTACGTTGATCCAGTTGCGTTCCGATCTGCGCAGATTGGCGCCCGCTATGCGGATATTCCGCTTTATGCCCTCGAATTTTGCGCGTTTGACGGTACTCCGTCGGAACAGCTTCCGGTACTCCTGCAAATCCAGCTCTTCCCAGTAGTCGATGTCACGGTCCGCGCTCTCCGGTCGCGCGAAGAGACGCTCTTCGGATCCCCGGCGCGCCTTCCGGTTCCACGGGCAGACATCCTGGCAGATATCACATCCAAAAATCCACTCGCCCATCTGGTGATGGTACTCCTCCGGGATCTCGTCACGGAGCTCGATTGTAAAATAGGAAATGCACTTGCTGCCATCCACTTTGTAAGGCTCGTAAATGGCATCGGTCGGACAAGCGTCGA
>SKYW01000225.1 GCA_007127695.1 Balneolales bacterium
ACGAAGGACTCAGTGCCGACACCATGGATGAACACCGACGCTCCGCGTTGCTTAAGGCATCCAAGCACGGCCACAAGGACATTGTAGAATTCTTGCTCGAACAGGGTGCAAATGTAAATCTCAGGGACAACCGCGGTACTACCCCTGTTTACTGGGCTGCCAGCCGGGGCCATAAGGAAATCGCCTCGTTGCTCATTGAAAACGGTGCCGTTGTGAATTACTCCGACGACAGAAGATGGACGGCCATGGATCACGCAAAGTCAAATGGCGACAAGGAGATGATCGCTATTCTGGAGGAAGCGCTGACCACCGGCAAAACCGCCTGATTCCGGCAAATTCCTGACCAACTGGTAATTTCGCTTAGTATTACTGCTGTACGGAACAACTATTATTAGCACTATTTACCGGCCCGCTTGCGTCTGTGAGCGGGCTTTTTTTGTGCGCCGATTCCGGCCGGCGCTTCTTCGGCCAGCAGCAGGAAGATGGCTGGACGCTGATCCAGGTCGACCTTCCTTTTTCGCCATTCTGTGACCCTGGAACTGATAATCTGTTCCTCCGGCAGGGTCAGATCGGACGCCACACATAGCCGGGTACTGTCCGCAAGCTCGCGGATCAGCTCTTCCAGCAGGTTGTTGTTGCGGTAGGGCGTCTCCATGAACACCTGGGTCACATTTCGCTTGCCGGACTCGTTTTCCAGGAACCGGATCCGTTCCGTACGCTCCCTGCCGGGGCGTGGCAGGTAGCCGTGAAAAGCGAAGGCCTGTCCGTTCATGCCCGATGCCATGACGGCCAACAGGATGGAAGAGGGGCCTGTCAGCGGCACCACGTCAATACCTGAGTCATGCGCCAGCCGGACCAGTTCGCTGCCCGGATCGGCCACGCCGGGACAGCCGGCTTCGGTGATGATGCCTCCATCCGATCCGTTTTTCAGCAAGGATACCATTTCGAGCAGGTCTTCACCCGGGGTGTGTTTGTTCAGCTCGTAGAAGCGGCACTTGAAATCGGGGACCGGATGATTGATCCAGCGCAGGAATGAGTTGGCCTGGCGGATGCGTTCCACAAAAAAAGTGTCGAGCCGGTGAACGGTCCGGATGACATGTTCGGGCAGGACCTGGTTTTCCGGATGGGGTCCCAGTGGCGTCGGAATCAGGAAAAGTCTGCCGGTTCGGGTCATCTGTTTTGATTCATGCGTTTTTGTGGATGCGGTCAGAGATTGGTAATAATTCAGGAGTCAACTATCACTATCTGCTGTTCCGGCTCTCCGCGACGGGCAAGTTTCCGGCTGGCAAACCGGTGAGCCGTGAGGGCAATGAAAAAAGTGATGAGCAGGGAGACGCCCAGAACGGCCATGTTCATCGTCACCATCTTCCGGTGGAACTCATAAATGGGAACCAGCACAATGGGCTGGTAGCTGTCATCCAGGTAGCGGACCGGCATGAGTTCCGATGCCTGCAACTGTGCCGCATTCTGGATGGGCTGTGAGAGCCGGCGGGTGATTTCCCTTCCCTCATCGGTCGTGAACCGGACGGTGATGCTGCCGTTGGTTTGGGCGGCTATTTGCTTGATCTCAAAATGGATCACATCCGCCAGGTAGCTGTCGCCCTGTTCATAGGTTTTGCCGAGGCCGTGATAGATGGCGCCCATGTGGATGGCCATGCCAAGCAGGTACAGCGGAAGCAGCCATAACAGGTACCAGAGATAAGTCGGTTTATTCATTTGTAGCAATTTCGGTGTTGCGGGTCACTGGGTCATCCCGTCAGTTCCGGGAGCATCTTACGCAACACCAAAGCATGGTAGATCAATTCCGTGATCTGTCCGGCGTCGAATTTGCTGTTGTCAATGACAAGGTGGTAGTGATGCGGACTGCTGACATCCTTGCGGGTGAACTCGTAGACAAATTCCTCGCGCCTGCTGTCGTAGGTGCGGACCTTGTCGCGTGCCTCGGAGGGCGGTATGTCAAGCAGTTTGACGATGCGTTCCACCCGGAAATCCATGGGTGCCTGTAATCTTACGCACAGAATGTTCGGGAGGCCGGCGTTGATGATGGCGGCTCCGGAGCCCAGGATGACGGATCTTCCCCGTTCACCGAGAATGCGGAGCGTCTCGGCGATTTTCTTGAACAGTTCCACATTGGAAGGCTTATGTGCCAGCAGATGTTCGATGTATTGATGCAGCTGCCCACGGTTTTCTTCCGACAGGGACTCCACCAGATCCCGCTGGATATCTTCCTGCTCCGACATTTCCGTGATCAGTTCCTTGTGGAAAAGCACCCAGGGATATTCCTCGGTACTGAGTTTCTGTACCAGCTTTCTGGCCAGGGGTGTTCCTTCGCAACCGAATTCACGGGATATGGTAATGCATGGAAAATGAAATCTTTGCGTACGCTTTTCGCCGATTCCCAGTGATTTTAGCTGAGCGGCGATATCCCGGTCAATTTTCTGATAGAGGTTTGTGCGCATGTCAGATTTTTACGTAAGAGATTGTTATGGTTGAGGGCCGCCGGTTCAATCGTATTCCGGCGGATTCCAAACGTTACATTAGCAGGTCATGTGACCTGGCACGTATTGCCGGATCGTAAAACATCCTGTTGTGAAAATCGTGGATCATGAAATTGCTGTTCATGTGAAACCATAAACCGGCAGGAATATCAACTGCCAACATAATTTGAACGCGGAATCCGGGTGTTTTCGTTTTGCCGGCGACACTCCAGCCGCTGAAATAGCTCATCCGCTCGTCGAAGTGCGCGGCGTACCAGCGGACATGCGGCGTGAGCAGGCGGTCTTCCGGATCCCGTACCAGCAACTGCTGCAGTTTTTCACTGACCGGTTGGCTGATGAGCGCGTTTTGCCAGATCGAAGCGATGATGTCTGCAAAACGGTCGGGCTGCAAACGGGGATAGAGACCATGAAGTGATCGCTGGTCCTGAAAAGAGGGGATGGATGCTTCCGGGACATCACGGGACTGGTCCCATTGCCGTTGTGCTGCTGCAACCGCATCCTCCAGAAAAACGGGCCGATCGATGCTTCCAAGAGTGGAGAGGTGTTCTGAGAGGGAAAGTCCGGCGGGTTTTTGCAAGGCCATCATGCGCATGCCGAATTGAGGTGCGGGCGGTTCAATGAGCCCGTCGCCAAGCTGCCGGGTCAGCGCGAAGACCTCAGCCGGTCCCAGGAAAAAGAACAGGTAGTCGGCGGCGGCCGGATCGTTGTGCCGCAGCAGGTAGCGGACCAGGTCGCCGATGGTCGGCGGTGCCGGCAGCTCTGATTTCCAGCGCCGGAAGGTTTGCCGGTGCCGGCGGTCGAGGCCGGGGATGTGAAAGGATGAGACCCTTTCGGCATTGATTTGCGTGTCCGGATTCAGTACCCCGGATGAGACAAGATCGGCGTAGGTGATCACCAGCATCAGGTTGGACAGGGTGCCGGCGGGATGCATGAGGTCAGAGCGGTAGCGGATGACCTGGCCGCCGGGTTGACCGTCAGCCCGGGGATCCTCACGAAAAGGTACTGAAAGCAGGGCGGCATGCTGCGGCTGCTCGGCCATGAACTCAATGAGTCCGCCCAGGGAATAGGTTTTCTCTACCCATTCGCTTCCTTCGAGGATGGCGGGACGGTTCTGGAATACGGCAAGAAAGGTGTCCCGGTTGATCCAGAAAATGGATCCAACAACAAGGACAG
>SKYW01000137.1 GCA_007127695.1 Balneolales bacterium
GCCGTGGTGGAAGCGCGCATGTCGGGCACGCCACTTATCGTGCTGTCGGCCGACCGTCCCCCGGCACTACGGGCCACCGGCGCATCGCAGACCATCGACCAGGTAAAGCTGTTCGGCGACTACCCCGTTTTCTTTTTTGATGCCGGTGAACCTTTGGACGCCGACGGGGACTTCCGCCGCATCGGGCGGCTAGGATGGCAGGCCGTGCACTATGCGCTCAGCCGGCGCGGACCGGTCCACCTGAACCTGCCCTTCCGCAAACCGCTGGAGCCGGATGCCAAAACCATCGCACGGTACCGGGAACGGTACCGGCAGGGTGCAGCGAGCAGCTTGGATACAGCTGGCAAACGTGATACATCCAACAGCCGGGAAGCCGCAGGTCTGCGGGACGAGACCGGGCACCGGAATGACCCCGGACATACCGCCGGACACATCCACACTGACTCCCACGCCCTGCCGACGACACTGGCGGAAGCGCCGCGTCCCCTGCCCGATGCCTTGCGCGACCTGTTGGCCGGCAGCAGCCGAACCCTGGCCGTCATCGGTCCCGAATTGCGGCGGGCCGGATCGTTTTTTGATTTCTGCCGGCGAAATGGCATCCCCGTGCTCAATGAATCGGGTGATTCCGGAGCGGAGGGTGTTTTCCTCAACCGGCATTCGCTGGTTCTTCGGGACACCCGACAGCGCGCCGAACTGGCGCCCGACCTGGTGCTGCGCGCCGGCGGCGACCCGGTCCACCGGGCTACGCTTGAGGCGCTGGCGGGATGGAACGTGCCTCAGGTAGTTTTCGGCGACCATCCGGACCACCCTGACGCCTCCCTTTCTGCCACGCACCATGTGGACGGCTCCCCGGCCGACTACGATTTCACTGCCGATAACCGGACCGGACCCAACGCCTCCGTCCCCCTCGAATCCGCCGGAGCCGGAGCATCACCCTCCCGCGGAAATGCGGACGCCGCTATGGGCATAAATACCGGCGACAAAAACGAACCGGGCACTGTTTCTGCGAATTCGTCCGGCAAACAGGCCACTTACGCCGCTCTTTGGACCGACGCACTCAGCCAGACTGTCCGCATTCAGAGCGAGCGCCTGAAGGCGGAGTCCCGGCTGACGGATGCCCACGCATACGCCGCGCTCCTCCCGCTCATCGCACGCGAGTCCGATACCCTGGTAGCCGTCTCAAACTCCTTCCCCATCCGGGATTACCTGCAATTCGGTCTGGAGGAGGTCGTCCAGAAGCTTCCGCTGCTGGTCAACCGCGGCGCCAGCGGCATCGACGGGGTCACGTCCACGGCCATCGGCGCGGCGCTGGCACGCAACAAACAGGTGGTGCTCTTCACCGGCGATCTTGCCTTTCTGCACGACACCGGCGCACTGAACAATCAGATGTCCAGGGACGTGTCGCTTAAGATCATCGTGCTCAACAATCGCGGCGGTACCATCTTCCGCATGCTGCCCCTGGACACCGAAGATCCCTCCTTCATCGACTACTTCGAAACGCCGCAACAGGTGCATCTGCAGGACATCGCCCGTGCGCACGGCATCCCGTATGCACTGGCCGAATCCCCATCCACCCTTGAAACGGCATGGAAAACCCTGCTGGCGCATCGCACGGCCATCCTGGAATGCCGAACTCACACCGACGCCTCCATGAAGCTGCGTTCGTCGATCTGACCTGCCATGCACAGCACATTCAGGCACCAATCGACCGAAACGATCCACCACAGCGGACTGGAATTCCACGCGATGTGGTTTGAGGGGAATCAAAGTATCCGAAAAACCAACAAGCCGATCCTTGTGCTGCTACATGGCTTCCTGGGCAGCGGCGAGCAGTTCCGGCACCTGATGCCGGAGCTTGGCAAAACCTGCCGGCCTGTGACGGTGGATATTTGCCCGATGAAATATCCGGATTCTCCACAGCGCTTGGGTACATCCAAACGGGAGGATGAATCTTCGAAATTAGAAGCAAAGTCTCAGGTGGATGAAACATCACAGTTGGATGAAACACCACAGTTGGATGCAAAATCTCGGTTGGATGCGCCGACACAGAAGGGTGAATCAGCACGGAAGGATGCTGATTCCCGGCTGGATACGGATTCGCTCGTCGCCGGGCTGCGGGAAACGCTTGGAAGGATCCGGGACGGGTCCGGCTCACCCCTTGTACTGCTGGGATACAGCATGGGCGGACGTTTGGCACTGAGCCTGGCAACACACCATCCTGAATCGCTGGATGGACTGATCCTGGAAAGCACGACGGCCGGAATCACGGATCCGGAGCAGCGCAGCGAGCGCAGGGCGAGCGATCGCAGGAAGGCGGCACTGATCCGGCAGGATTTCGGGGAATTTCTGGAGGAATGGGACCGGAATCCGCTTTTTAAACCGAAGAGATCCTCGAAATCTCACCCAGAGCCACATTCTGAGCATAACCCGAATCCGGAGTCCAGGGCGAATCAGGATGCCGGGCAATATGCGTATCCACCCGGGATTGAAAAAACCGAACTGCAAGACCGAATCCGCCGGATCCAGCGCAATCAGCATCCCGAAATCATGGCAAAATGGCTGGAGGAATTTGGCACGGGAATGATGCCGCCGGTTTGGGATCGACTGAGACTGATCCGCGTGCCGGTGCTGCTGATTACCGGAGCATCCGATCCGAAATTTTGCGATCTTGCGGACCGTATGAAAACACAGCTTGCCGATGCGCGGCATGTCGTTATCCGGGGTGCCGCCCACCGGGTCCATCTGGACCGGCCGGTGGAATATGCGGCGGCGCTGAACGATTTTCTGAGCAAACAAATTTTTACCGGGTGAACAGATCGCGGGTCTTGCCTGTTCGTGACTGTAGCGCCTGCAACCATTCGCACAATCCATACTTATAATTGATATGAACTGGAAGACCGTAAAAAAATACGAAGACATCACTTACAAAAAATATGACGGCATCGCACGCATCGCCTTCAACCGGCCGGAAATCCGCAATGCCTTCCGCCCGAAAACCATTTTCGAGATGTACGAGGCATTTGCCGATGCGCGTGAGGACAATGAGATCGGGGTGGTCCTACTGACGGGCGAGGGTCCGGCCAAGGACGGCAAGTACGCCTTCTGCTCCGGCGGCGACCAGAAGATCCGCGGCGAGGCGGGGTATGTCGGCGATGACGGGGTGCCGCGGCTCAACGTGCTGGACCTGCAACGGCTGATCCGTTCGATGCCCAAGCCGGTGATCGCGCTGGTGGCGGGTTATGCCATCGGCGGCGGACATGTACTCCATGTGATCTGCGACCTCACCATTGCGGCTGGAAATGCTGTTTTTGGTCAGACCGGACCAAAAGTGGGCAGTTTTGATGGTGGATTCGGTTCGAGCTATCTGGCGAGCATCGTCGGGCAGAAAAAAGCGCGTGAGATCTGGTACTTATGCCGGCAGTACAATGCCGATGAAGCCGAGAAAATGGGACTGGTGAACAAGGTGGTCCCGGTGGATCAGCTTGAGGCCGAGGGCGTGGCCTGGGCGCAGGAGATCCTCGAAAAAAGTCCGATAGCCATCCGATGCCTGAAATCGGCCTTCAATGCGGCCGTTGACGGACAGGCGGGCATCCAGGAGCTGGCCGGCAACGCGACCCTGCTCTACTACATGAGCGAGGAAGGCCAGGAAGGAAAAAACGCCTATA
>SKYW01000173.1 GCA_007127695.1 Balneolales bacterium
ATACCGGCAGCCAGGGTGGATGCGTATGCGAGTCCGGCCGTACCTGCCAGCAGCTTGCCCGCTTTGGCCCCCAGTTCGGCGATCCCTGCGGCTATAAAACCGACGATGATCAGCGGCACGATAAACCCAAGGAACTCACCAAAAAAGTGCGTGAAGGTATAGAGGATGCGTCCGATCCATTCCGGCAGAAACAGTCCGACAAGGATACCCGAAATGATTCCGATGATGAGCCGTGGAAGCAGGCCGATACGTTTCATGGTTGTTGAATTATATTTGAAAAATTGTCAACTCAGCTCCGGAACAGCCATCCGGACCGGTATATTTTCGGCAGAGGATCCCTCATCCCGAAGAAGGCAATACTGCCGATGATCCCTCATCCTGAAGAAGGCAATACTGCCGATGATACCATTTTTCCGTTATCCTGGCCACCCTGAAACCGGAAATTCTTGGAAATATCCACAGGATTACGTAGTCTGAATGAAATGATATGCAGTAAGATACTGCATTAGAAAGTCGCCATGTATTAATTGGCAAGCCGCCATACATCACCGGAGGTCACCATGCTTCGGGAGATATTCGACATACTGCTGGCAATCATTGTCATCTGGCTCATCTGGAAATTCATTCAGCGCTATCTGATGCTGTAAGTGGAGAGTGGACGTAGTACCTGCATCCTGAAACCAAAAATGGAGGTGGAGCTATGTTATTTGAAAATATCGACCAAATTAAAATTGCCGGTTTTACCGGATTTCATAAGATCAGGGAACTGTGGCTCGATACCTCCGGCATTCCACCTGTCAAAGGGGTTTACCTGGTGCTCTACAAGGGCATCGGGCGACCGGAATTTGTTGGAACCGGCACGGCGGGGCCGTTTCGCGGCGCAAACCCCAATGTTCCGCTGGAACAGCTGGAAAAGTGCTGGGTGGATGGAACCCCGGTTCTTTTCATCGGCAAGGCCGGCGGCACCAGCCGTGTGACCGGCAAGCTGAGCAAGGACAGTTTGCGTTCGCGTATCAGTAAGTTCGTGAAAGTTGGCCGGGGAGAGAAGGTCGGACGCTGGGGCGGACGCTACGTCTGGCAGATCCGCAATGCCGGGGATCTTGTAATCTGCTGGAAGAAGATGTATGAGAGAGACCCGCTGGAGGTACAGAACCGGCTGCTGCGCAACTTCGAAACGGTCTATCACAAACGGCCGTTTGCCAACCAGGAACTGGTCGGGGTTACCGGAACCGGTGTCTTGTGATTACCTCCCCGTGCAGATCGTCGGTGAACTCGCCGTTATCGATAGCGATGCCGCCATTCACGATCACCCAGACTATGCCCTCCGAATACTGGTGCGGCTCGTGATAGGTGGCCCGGTCGGTGATGGCCTCCGGGTCGAATACGACAATGTCGGCCGTCATACCCGGACGAAGCAGGCCGCGGTCGGGCAGTCCGAACACACCCGCAGTCAGCGAAGTCATGCTCCGGACCGCATCCTCCAGTGACATCAGCTCCTCCTCAAACACGTATTTCCGGATTTTTCGCGGGAAAGAGCCATAGTTGCGCGGATGGGGGACGCCGCTGCCGAAGGTTACATATCCGCCATCGGAGGAGGTCATATTCCATGGCTGCACCATGAAAGCCCGCAGGTCATCCTCGTGCATGTTGAAAGAGACGAGTCCGGCATTGCCCATTTCGATCTGTGAAAAAATGAGTTGTTCGGGGGGCAGGCTGCGCTCTGCGGCGACATCGGCCAGTGTGCGGCCTTCGACGGAGGGATCGGGGGCGAAACGCCGGTACTGCAGCCGTCCGGCGCCGCCGCGGCGCTCCAGGTTCTCCGTGATGCCATGAAGGATACGTTCGCGGTCGGCCTTATCGGACAGGCGTTGCCGGAACGCAGCATCGCCTCCTTCGCGGGCCCATGCGGGAACCAGGGAGGCCATCATGCTGGTGGCGGATGCCGAATAGGGGTACTGGTCGGTGAAGACGGGCAGACCTTCGGAGCGCGCCAGGGTGATGTTGCGGTTGATTTCGCCGGAGGCACCCCAGACCGCAGGGCCAAGCGCCTTGATGTGCGTGATGATCCCGGTGACGCAGGTCTGGCGGGTGATTTCGATGATCTCGTCAACGGCAGACACTACACCGACGGTATAGTCAGACTCGTCACGAATGTGGCTCTGGTGGACGCCCCCGTATTCCGCAACGATCCTGTTCAGCGCGATGTATTCCGCGGTCGGCGCAAAGCTGCCCGGTACGTAGAAAATGCCGGTGGAAAGTCCGAATGCACCGTACTCCATGCCTTGCCGAACCAGCGCCTTCATCCGTGCCAGTTCTTCGGCGGTGGCATGCCGGTTTTCCGTACCCATGACCTCCCTGCGGACGGCGCCATGGGGGACGAACTGGCCGATGTTTACGCCGAGTCCGTGCTCCAGCAAGGCAATACGTTGCGCCTCCATGTCCACCGGTCCGCCGCCGTCCGGGTTGGCAAGAATGGTGGTAATGCCCTGGGCCAGCATCGGCCGGGCGTGGCTCAGTTCGGCCGTTGCGAGTCCGCCCGCGGCATGGGTGTGCGGATCGATGAAACCCGGAGCCACGATGAGCCCGCTGGCGTCGATTACGCGGTGAGCTTCTGCATTCTCAAGCCGGCCCATGGCCATGATCCGGTTTCCGGTGATGCCGATATCCGACGGATACCAGGGATTGCCGGTGCCGTCGATCACCCTGCCGTTACGGATGAGGATGTCGAAATCAGTGGTACTGCTGCCGCTTTTGACGATTCCCGTCGTCTCTGCAGCAGATGTTCGGAAAAAAGTACCGCTCGCCAGCAAAACTCCGGCAGTGAGCAGTGCAATCTGGAAATAGACGAGCATGGACTTGACTTTTATTGAGATGTGGCGTGTATTGCATTGTTTTGACTAATATAGATACTAATCGCTGAAATCACACTTTTCAAGTTACCCGGAGAGCATGGACCAGGGGCAGCCGGGAATGATTTTGTGTTGAATTGCGTATTGTTGCTCAGCACGGTTCCAATATGAACCGTATCATAAACCGCCATGACCACGTAATCGGAATCCCTGATCCAAATGCCACTTAAAACTGGTGACACCGCCCCTGATTTCACACTGAGCGACCAGGATGGTCGTTCCACAAGCCTGGACTCACTGCTGGAAAAAGGTCCGCTCGTCCTTTTTTTCTACCCGAAAGACGACTCACCCGGATGTACGCGTCAGGCCTGTTCCTTTCGGGATAATTACGCCGGCCTGTTGGAACGCGAGGTTACGGTTGCAGGGGTTAGCATGGATCCGGAATCCGATCATGCTTCATTTATCGGCAAGTACAATCTCCCATACCCGCTGCTCTCCGATGCCACGGGGGAAATTCACAAGAAATACGGGGTGCTGAGCTTGTTTGGGATGCTGACACGGAGGGTCACTTTTCTCATTGATCAACAGAAGCAGATCCTGTTGCGGCATGAAGATAATTTCCGGATGGACAGCCATGTTTCCGCTGTTCTGAGGGCGTTGCAAGAGTAGCAGCAACAACATCCGCATATTGCCATTTTCATCAGGGATTTTCTTATTATCCCTGTTTGTTGATTCATATTATTCGCCATTATTCAAAAAAAGGATCTTTATGGTGACGTGCGGAAGCTGTGGGGCTGAAATCACAGAAAATACGGCCTCATGTCCCGACTGTGGTGCAGAAATTAAGGCCGAAGAAAAAGGAAAACAGCAGGAGCAGTCGCAGGGGGCCTCCTCGGGATTGCAAATGCCCGATAGATTCACCGTTTTACGATGGGTTTTCATAAACATCCCTTATGCTTTTGCCGGCTTGCTTGTGGGCATCTATTATTACTACATACGCGATTATGGCCAGGGGTTGGGAACCATTTTCGGTCTCGGGGCTTTCGTTTTGCTCTTCGTTGTGCCATTTTATATTGGTGAAGCGGCAAAAAAGGTCCGTTCGCCACTGAACATACCTGTACGCTTTCTGCACTTTTTCACAGTCACCGGAGTTCAGATGGTTTTTGCCTTTCTTATCGTCCTTACCATGCTTGTGAAGGACCATGTGGATCCCGCTGCCTTGCCAGAGACCCCTGTTTCCGAGAGGCTGGAAGGTACTCCCGGACTACCGGAAGAGGAGTGGCCATTGGCTCCTGAAACAGAACCGACGACGCCTGATGAGCATATCCCTGATTCACCAGAAGCCCTCGATCCATCGCAGGATGATGTGGAAGCAGTGGACGGTGTGGAGTCGGAAGATGCTGCCCGGCATTTTTTTCTCTTTGTTCTTGACCATGCAGAGCTATCCCTGGCCATTGTGAACAGTGATGAACTATCCCGATTCCCGCTGCAAACTTTCTTTTCCGCACTTGCTGGAATTGTCTTCGGGCTCATTTCCTGGGTTACGTTCAAGAAGCGTCCGTGGCGGATAAAATTCCGGGAAGTAAAATACGAAGAGCCGGATGAATTCCGGCTCCCCATGTAATGATGTTCCTGTTCTGGATGTAATGTTTCGGTTGTAACCGATGAAACCTTTCGATTATTCCAGTTCGAGCGGACCGCCAGCGTCATCGTTGTCGTACCATTTCAGCTCGATCTCCAATTTGTGCTGGACTCCCTTCTTGCGTTTGTGCTCATCCTCGACCTCCACTTCCAGATACACGGTTTCGGGCAGCTGGACAGTCACCTCTTCCTGCCCCTGCTTCAGGACCAGGTTTCCGGAGGACACTTTATCGGCCAGATGGCGTAAAAAATCCGCTACTTCCTGACGTCCTTTACGTTCTTTGCTTTTGAAAAGTTCAATTTCTCGTCCCATGATAATATCCTTTTATTGGCTCTTTGTGTTGATCGATTTAATGAATTGTTGAACTGATAATTGGTTGATTGATCATGCCCTTTAAACACAGGAATCTTTCCTGATGTTCCGCTACTCCGCTGCAATATGCTGACTTTTCACGATGGCATGGGTGGCAAACGATGCCAGCCAATGCGATCCGGCATACTCATCGGTATCCAGCAGTTCATAGCTGTAGTTGAAATGGTCCAAAGCGGTTTGCAGCAGCCGGGGGTTTTCCAAAATGTGTGCTATTTCGAACAGGCACCAGGCTCGGCTGAAATTGAGACCGTCCAGATGGGCCAGTTTCCCGTCGCTGGCATCGGGGACGACAGCCGGGGTGAGCACATCATCAGGATGAGCGGGCAGGCCGGGCAGGAACGCATCCACCCACATCCGGAACTCGTTTTCCGGCAATATTTTGGTCATCAGGGAGGCCTGCTGGAGGCAGGGGGACAGGAAATCGAATCCGCCGGGTTCCCAGTCAATCGGGCAGTTGCGGTCTGACAGGAAAAACTCCCTGCCTTTGGTTTCGATCGTGCGTGCCAGTTCCGGGTGGTACCGGGACGCGTAATCGTAGGCGAACGACATTCCGAAGGCGGTGTTGGGATGCTCGCCGACACGGATCGGGTAGTTAAGCACATCCAGGAACTCAATGAAACGGTCCGCAAGCAGTTCCGTCAGCGGCTCGAGGTAACTGTGGAGTTCCCGGGCCGCGGCGTCATCCCATTCACGCAGGGCCTGGTCGAGCTTGAGCAGCCACGCCCAGCCGTAGGTGCGCTGGAAGGTTCGGTTGTCAGCCTCCCGAAACAGCTCCATTTCCTGTTGGATGTTCTCCCGGGTGATGTTGGCCGTGAGCTTGTCGAGGATTTTATCGCGGTGCCTGAAGTCGGGGAAGTGGCTCAGGATGGTAACGAGTGTCCAGTGTCCATGTACCGCCGAGTGCCAGTCGAAGCAGCCGTAGAAAGCCGGATGGCGCTCACGGGGTGTCATGAGCTGGCTTTGGTCGCCCCAAACGTGTCCGGGCTTGTGGGGAAACTCCTTGTCGATGCACGCATAGGCAAACTGGTAGAGGTATTCGGCTTTTTCCTCAGTGAAGGGAATGGAAGCGGCCGTGTCGCCATACGGATCCGAGGGGGGATCCGGCCGGGGCGGGTCATCGGCGCAGGAGAGCAGGGCCGTGGAAGTGAAAAGGAGCATGAGCATGAACATGAACAGGGGCAGGGGCAGCAGGATGCCGGTCAGGGTGGACGCGGACAGCGGTTTGGAGACAGTGACTCGATACAGTTCAGGCATGGCAGAATGTTGTTCCATTGAATGATTGCTCGTTGAAATACCCGGAGATATTGTATTTTAAGGTGAACAGCAATTATAAATATAATCGAATGTCATGAGTATTTTGGAATTTATCATATTGCTCATAATAGCAGGCGTTTGCGGATCCATCGGACAGGCTATTTCCGGATACAGCCGGGGCGGGTGCTTGCTTTCGATCGTAATCGGGTTTATCGGTGCATTGATTGGCATGGGGCTTGCCGACTTTTTCAATCTGCCGGAAATTTTCACTTTCCGCACCGGTGATGTGTCGTTTCCGGTGCTGTGGTCGATCATAGGTGCCACACTGTTTGTGGCGGTAGTAGGATTATTGACACGCAGGCGTTTGTGAGTGGTGTTCTGTTGGATGTGAATGGTGTTTTGATGAGCGTGACAGATGTTTAGAAGTAACTGAGTGGTGTTCCGGCCTGTTGGTCCGTGAGCGTCTCCGGGATGGGCTGGTCGTAACAATCGTTTCCTGAAATCATTGACAGTGAGGGGATATGAAAGGCCATGGTCTGTTGGGCATTCTCGGTTTGGGCCTGTTGTGGATCGGTCTGGCGGTTCACGTTGCGGAAGCTCGTGCTTACGAAAATGCTGCCGCGAATACTTCTGCGAATACTTCCGCAAATACTTCCGCGAATACTTCCGCGAATACTTCCGAAATCACGGATGATCAGCCATTGCATGAGCTTCTTGATGCCGAAGCTGCCCGGCTGGTCGCACAGCACAACACGCCGGGAGCGGTGGTCGTGTGGGTGCAGGACGGCAATGTGGAGTATCAGCTGTCCCACGGCTATGGGTCGCTGCGGGACCGGGAACCCATCCACCCGGAAACATCTCTGATGCGTATTGGCTCCGTTGCCAAACCGTTTACCGGGCTTGCGGTGCTTTCGCTGGTGGATGAGGGGTTGCTGGACCTTGACGCCGATGTGAACGGTTATTTCGACCAGCCGCTGATTCCGGAAACGTTCGACCGTCCGGTCACGCTCAGGCACCTGCTGACGCACACGCCGGGTTTCGATGATTTTTCCATCGGGAAAAGCACCCGTACCCGCGAGGAGCTTCCCCCGCTGTCGGAGAGTGTGCACAATTTGCTTCCACGCCGGATAGCGCCGCCGGGTGTATTTGTTTCGTATTCGAACTACGGCGTATTGCTGGCCGGGTATCTGGTGGAACAGGCAGGAGGCGCGGGGTTCAATACGGTGATCACGGATCGCATTTTTACGCCACTGCAGATGAGCGACACTACGTATGAACCCTGGGACCAGATGCTGGATCGCGTGGTTGACGGGTATTTCAGGGTGGGAGGTGAATTCACGGAGGTGCCGTTCGACTATGTGAAGGATGGGCCGGCTGGACAGATGCTCACAACCGTGGCCGATATGACCCGGTTTATGGAGTTTGTCACGACTCCCGGTCCGCTGCCGGACGAGCAGCAGGCTTTGAAAGAGCAGTTTCTGTGGGCAAGCCAGATCCAGTATACCCATCACCCGAAGCTTCAGGATGGTATGGGATTTTTGTGGACGGTCATGGAGTGGAACGGTCACCAGGTCGTGGCCCATGACGGCGGGTATCCCGGTCTTATGGCACGGTTGATGATTTTTCCCCGACATAATGCGGCCCTGTTCGTATTCACCAACACGATGAACTCCTGGTTTATTTCTGATGTGACCGGCATGATGGTGGATGCGTTTTTGCCGGATGCTCCGGCGGCACCGCCTGACCCCGCAGTACCGCCTGACCCGGCGACTCCGTCTGCCCCGGCAGCAACAGAGCCGGCCGAGCATTTCGATGATGGTCGTTCTTTACGCGATTTTGCAGGACATTTTCGCGACACCCGTTACAGCCGCGATTCCATGTCCAAAATAGCCCTAATGATGGGCATGGTCGGGGAAATGTCCCTCTGGATCACGGATGACGGATATCTGGGCATGCCGGACCACACCGGCGCCACGCGACGTCTTGTGCGTGTTGATACGCTGCTGTTCGCATCCATCGACGACGATTACCACCTTGCTTTCCGTGAAGAGGGTGGACAGATCACGCATGCGTTCACTTCCGGCAGGGCTTCGCTGGAGCGCATCCGCAGCTGGGAGAGGGCCTCCTTACAGACCTTGTTCCTGATACTGGCCTTGCTGGTCTTCATCGGCATCATTCTGTTTTTCATGATCCGATTGCCGGTGCGTGTGCTACGCAAACAGGATGCCCGCCTTGGAGGTGTCGCGATGCTGGTCCTGACGGCATCAGGGGTCTACGTGCTTCAAATGCTGTTGCTGTTCTTCGGCGGGCTTTCGATTCCCGTATACGAACTGTTTTCCGGATTTGCCTACGGGGTGCCCGGTGTGTTTTACGTGGCCAACCTGTTGCCCTGGGCGGGACTGATTCTTACCGTGGCACTGGTGTTCATTCTGATAAGGTCCGGCAGAAGCACTGTTTCCACTGTTCCCCCTGCTCTCTTTGTGCTGCTTTCGTTTGCTTATCTGGCCGCGTTGCAGTACTGGAACCTGTGCGGCTGGCATTTCTGAGGAGCCGCTATTTTCATGAATTCAGGACCTTGTCCCGCTCAAGAAGGTGGGGGCTGGACCGGAAGAGGGCATAGGCAAGGCTGATTACAGCGTAAATGCCAAAGCGGGATGCCTCAAGGGTTACGGCCGTTCCGGAATCACTCATAAGGCCGAAGAGCCATTCAAACAGGAAGTGGACAGCGGTGATGCCGCCAAGAAACCAGAATGTGCGGTCAAGAATATTTTTCATGTTTTTAAATCAATTTCGATTCATATGGTCAGAATGATCTCCCATGGCAGGATATAATCTTGCCCCTGTGTGTCAACCGGAGGCTGCCATGTTCGTTTCATGTTCTTCAAAAATGACGGAGTGTTTAATCTAGATCTTGAATTCGATTTGTGCGTAGAAGGTCAGGTCGTAATCCAGGCCGACCGGGTACAGGAAATATCCCTGGTCAAGCAGATTGGTGCCACGGAAAGAGATGCGCAGGCGATTGTCCCACAGGGATTTCCCTACAGCGGCATCCAGGTTCGCAAACGGACCGGTAGTGTTGCTGTAAGTATAAAATACCAGCTCATTGATATCGGTATAGGTCTGACCGTCAACCAGATCATACTCCTGCCATGTCACGGATGTCTGCGCACGCACATCCACCCGGAAATCGAGTCCCGGAACGGGGCTCCACGTGCTGCCCAGCGTGATCCGGTGCCGTGGGAACAGGTCGAAACCGGCAGGGTCGCCGCCTGAGATCTCATATTGATACCGGTAGGAAAGCTGGTGGCGGAAGGCATCAAATGAACGATCGGCAAGCGTAACGGTGAGGCCGGCGATAACCGGGGATTGGTCATCAGAAAAGGTGACCGGGTGTGTGAACCATTGAAAATTGGGTACCATTTGGTACGGGTGGTGGCTGTAAAAGTAATTTTTGTGCTTTGTCAGGGAGAGATCGGCACCAAGATCGGTCGCCACGCCCAGCCGGGTCGACAGTCCCAGCGATCCGTAAAGCATCTGTTCGGTTTCGGGTCCAAAGAATCGCGTGAGGGGATCGAATACCCTTTCTGTCACTCTTTGGCGCATCCAGATATCCGGATGCTCGCGCCGCAGCATATCCTGCCAGACCAAGCGTCCGGTCAGCTGCAGGTCGGGATGGATGTGCACCTGGTGTTCCATTCCCAAACGGAAGCCTGTTATCGAGAAGTCGGTCTGCATGCCGGCCTGGACTCCGACGCGGTAAGAAGGCAGCAGTGCCAGCCATCCATTCACAAAAAGGTCCGTGACACTGAAGGATTCTCCCTGTTGCCCCCAGTCAGCATCACGAAAAAACATGTGTGAAATCCCGGCGTTGTAGCTGATCGGGCTGGACCGTGAGCTGAGTATGACGCGGTTTCGGATGGTCTGGACAGGCGCGTCAAAGTCGATGCCGTAGCGGTTGCGCCTGTGCCGGGCGGTGCGGCTGTTGAGCGACGACTGCCACTGCAGCTGATGGCGTTCCGTGATGTCGGCGCTGCCGGACCATCCCGCGTGGTAAAAATTCCACCGCACCGGGATTTCCCGCCCGACAAGGTAGAAATAGTAGAAATCGTCAAAGCGGGTAACGGATGTGAACAGATGGTGACGGAAGCGGCCGCGGTCGGATCCGGCCTGCAGGAACGATGTCACGGCCCGGTTGACCGCGTCATGATACACACCCTCACCGGTGACGCGCATCAGCTTGATGCGCCGCTCGATGGGCGTGTCGGTGCTTTTATGCTCCTGGTAGCGGATTCCGCCGCGCACAAAATGGTTTCCGGACCGGTACCCGGCGCTCAGTTCGTAATCCGGGCCGCTCCGCTCCTCGTTGGGTGTGCGCAGGTCGGTGAACTCGAACGGACCCGGATCGTTGATCTCGTTGCCGGCCATGATCCTGGCGCGGACAGTAACGCCGTCCATTCGCTCGCGTCGGGTGGTAATGCTCATGATGCCACCGGCCGACCATATCCCGTCCACGTACCCCGGCCGCGAAATGAAGGTGACTTTCTCGACATCCACAAGATTTACAGGAAGCAGGTTAATGGACTGAAAATCAATGAAATTCAGGTCAAACTCCTGTCCGTCGACCATGATTTTCCAGGTCGGACGTTTCCATCCGGATAGGCCGGCCGGGGCGACGAACGTATCAAAACCATTGACACTTTTGAAGTGCCAATCGCTTACAAGGCCAAAAAGATCACTGAGCCGCGTCAGGGAGGCGGCCTCGATCATTTCACGCGTTATGGCGGATTCACCCGGATGAATTTGAGGTCCGCGGGATGTGCTGGGATCGGAGTTCCCGTTTGCCGGGGGAGTAGAACTGGCGGATGGTCCGGTAGATGTCGTTCCGGATATGCCAGGAGCGTGACCGGTGGCCGTGTCATCCCGAAATGCAATATCGGATGAACGGTAATTCAGGAAACTTCGAAGAGGCCGGGGAGTGGGGAACCGGAATCCGGTACCGAAGGAAACGTATGTGAGGTCAAGCCGGTGATAGGTGAAAACACGTTTGTGCTCTGCCCGTGCGGCAAGATACCAGTCCGGGTGGATGTGGTATCGCAGCTCAGCGGCGGGAGCGATGAAAAATTCGCTTTCCAGTCCGCTGAACGGGGAGCCGGATCCGAATTGCATGTAGCCCATCCCAAACCGGAACGCGGCCAGGCCGGACAGTCGCTCAGTCATTTCGCGACGCAAGCCCCATCCAAGAGCGGTTGTGGCCATGAAGAAATCGGGTTGGGCTTCACCCGGTGCAGAAAACGAATAAAAACCGGCTTCGGCCTCGATCTCCCCGAAATAGAAGGGCATGGCCCAGCGGATCGCCAGGCCCGGCTGCGCCTTCCAGTAGCGATGAAACCGGGTGTCATTGATGTTGGATGCGAGATTCAGGCTGATTGCCGAGTGAGACCATGGCATCGGGGAACTTGTCTGCAGCAGCTCGGTTTCCTGCGGCTGCCCGTGCGGGCCGGTCATGGATTGCGCAGTGGCAGGAGGCCATGCCAGCATCATTGCCAGTCCGATAGCCGAAATTGAGCGCAGCAGGTAATGCAACATATTATGCAGACAACATTATCGGCAACACATGGCGGACTTCAATGGCTGTGGAATAGCGGCTCATCCGGCTTTTCATGAACATCCTCATGGTTTATGGTGGAAGGAGATCCGGGCTGGTCAAGCAAATTGTCAGAGATTTTCTGCGGCCGGGCCATTCCTGTGATCATCACCACAAAGGTAAGGTTCTGCGAGAAAAAAAGGGAAAAAATTCCCCGCTGTCATCATATATATATAATTTTTCAGGAATTTAATATGCAGCTTCGTTACATTATATTCATGTTGCTTTGGGTAACGTCGCGTAATATCAAAAAAAACAAGGGGTCGATCAGGGTCGGGCAGTAGTGTATGCCCAGTCATCTGAAAACCGAACAGTGCAGCAGAATTGGAGGTCGCATGCATTGGTATCTGGAGGTATTAAGGCAGTATGCCGATTTTGGGGGTCGCTCGCGAAGAACGGAGTTCTGGACGTTCATGCTGTTTCATCTGATTATTTTGCTGGTTCTGAGGATCATTGACGGACTTACCGGCACTTCCGGCTTGATTTCATCCATCTATGTCCTTGGTCTGCTGGTTCCCATGATTGCTGTCTCCGTGCGACGTCTGCATGATACTGACCGCAGCGGCTGGTGGCTGCTGGCTGTCTTTTTTCCGTTTCTGGGCGTCATCGTGCTGCTGCTCTTCATGGCCCAGGAAAGCGATGCCAAATCCAATGAATACGGTCCCAGTCCCAAGCAGGCGATACTTTAGCTTTCCGTAATATGGCATGGTTTTTAGCACATGGCCCGTATTTTAAGGTCGAAGTTTTATTGATGCACAACCTGACCTTCTCAAAACAGGAATAAATATCTGTCATCATGCTGCACTTGCTGTCCCTTTTGTTCCTGCTTCAGTGGCGGCTTCTGGAGGGATTCAGTATGGGTGGATACGGTGCGGCGCGACTCGGCTTGACTTACTATGATCGCTTCGCCGGTTTTTCCATGCTTGGCGCCGGACCCTTGCAGCTTGATTTTGTCAATTACCCGCATGCCCGCACTTCCCCGGAGCAGAGGCAGCAAATTTTTGATGAAGTTTATGGAGGCGATCAGAAATATTTCGAAGCCATGAGTCCCTGGCGGATTGCCGGAAACCACTATCCGTTATCAGGTTGCTGAAGCCGGTCCGGTAACACTGAATGTGCATGATATCACCGGACGTCTCATCACCACTCTTGTGGATGTCCATCAGTTGCCGGGGACTTATTCCATATCCTTCCACCCCGAGCGATTATCATCCGGTCTCTATATCTTGAAAATGACAGCGGCATCGCATACGCAGACCCGAAAGATGATGCTGGTGAAGTGACGAGTGTCTGAGACCGGACTGAAGTTGCCAGGCTGACGTGCAAAACGGATGTGAGAAACATTATATCCGTTCCGGGATGCTGTGTACTTCTGAAATCCGGTCGGTTGTTCTTGGAAAAAAGTAAAAATCCGATAATTTGAAAGTATTGAACCAATTATTTACCGTCTTTCACCGATTACAGACCCGGTTGCAGATCCGAAGGCAGTTCCGGTTGCA
>SKYW01000139.1 GCA_007127695.1 Balneolales bacterium
CGGGTGCGTGGTGTGTGCTATGATTTCTCGCACAACGAGGGATATGGTTTCATGCGATACCTGGCAAAGATCAATGACAAGCTCTGGGTCACCGACTCACGATCGCCAGAATCCCCGTACTGCACGGTGTTCGCTCATGTTTCCCAGTTTGAAGCCGATTTTGATACCAGCTACCTGCCCAGCAGAGAGCTTATTTTTGAATTCGACCTGGTGGAAAATGAAAAAGGTCTTGTAGCACAGAATATCGTGCTGGTTTCCGCACCCTGATTGCTGTGAATCGGAAAAGCATTTCATGAAAAAAGCCCTGCCGGTTTCCGACAGGGCTTTTTTTACGATTTCGTGCCCGTATGCAGGCACGTGTATCCCTGATCTGCTACGAAAGGCGCTTCAGATCTTCCAGTCCTTTCCGTACATGGTCGGCGGACTCGTGCAGCATTGCTTTTTCCTGCTCATCAAGGTCAATTTCAATAATCTTTTTGACACCGGCCTTGCCTAGAAGAACAGGGACGCCTACATAGAGATCCTTGAGCCCGAATTCACCGTCAAGATAAGCGGCACACGGGAAAATGCGGTTCTGATCCAGCGCGATGGCTTCGACCATCTGGGCTGCAGCAGCGCCCGGAGCATACCAGGCAGAAGTGCCCATGAGGCCAACAAGTTCGCCACCACCGCCCTTGGTGCGCTCAATGATCGCATCCAGCTTCTCTTTGCCGATGAAATGGGTCACCGGAATACCGGAAACCGTAGTGAAACGGGGAAGCGGAACCATGGAGTCGCCATGTCCGCCAAGGATCAGCGCCTGGATATCTTTCGGCGACAGATTCAGCTCTTCGGCCAGGAACGCGCGGTAGCGGGCCGTATCCAGGATACCAGCCATTCCGACTACCCTGGAGGCAGGCAGACCGCTGGTTTTCCAGGCAACATAGGTCATTAGGTCAAGCGGGTTGGAAACCACGACAATGATTGTATTCGGGGAGTGTTTGATAAGTTTTTCAGTCACATCCTTTACAATACCCATGTTGGCGCTGAGCAGGTCATCGCGGCTCATGCCGGGCTTGCGCGGAAGTCCGGCCGTAATCACGCAAATATCCGAATTGGCGGTATCTTCATACGTGACGGTACCCTTTACGCGGGTATCAAAGTTGAGGATGGGTGCGGTCTGCCACTGGTCAAGGGCGCGGCCCTTGGAGGGAAAGAACGACTTGTCGTCTTTTTTGATTTCCAGATCAACAGCAACAACCTCTTTTGCAAAGTCTCTTTGAGCGATGGTCAGGGCAACGGTCGAACCCACGTTGCCGCCTGCTCCTACTACAGTTATTTTCATGATATTATTAGTTTTTGTTTTGGGTTAATGAAATGAATCATGTTCATTTTTGTTCACGCACATCGGCACCCCACATAAGCTTGTTACGCAGGGTTTCAAAATAGCTATGTTCTGACAGTCCAATCAGTTCGACAAAATTATCTGATTGCCGGATGTGCACCTCGGGTGACGTTCCGGGAAGCTCGTAGTTGTTTCCGTCTCCGGAAAAGAGCACCTTCTGGTCGGCCGGTTCTACTTTTATGGTAAGTTTTTTGTGGGAAGGCAGTACCAACGGCCGGGTTGTCAGCGTATGCGGGCTTATCGGGGTAAGCACCATGACATTGGTCTGCGGCATAACAATGGGTCCGCCTGTGGACAGGTTATAAGCCGTGGAGCCGGTCGGAGATGAGACGATGATGCCGTCTGCCCAGTATCGGTTAATGAGCGCTCCGTCATACTCGGCTGTCAAGGTGATCATGGAGACGGTTCCCTTCCTTGAAAAAACGAATTCATTCAGGGCAAAGTGCTTTTCTCCGTTGCTGAATTCCGCCTCAAGAAAATTACGCCGGTCAAGATTGAAGTTGCCGCTTAACACTTCCGTGAGCGCCTGATCCAGATTTTGGAGCTGGATGTTGGCCAGGAACCCGAGCCTGCCGCTGTTGATGCACAGCAGCGGCCGTTTGGTTTTGCGGGCGATGTGTGCCGTTCTCAGGATGGTTCCGTCACCGCCAATGGCCACGGTGAATTCACCGCGTTCCATGGCCTCCTTTTCACTCTCGTAAAGATGGAGATTCGTATACCTGGAAGCGGATGGTACCGCATCTGTGATCCTGCTTGCAACATGCACCTGCAAGTTCCGTTTTTCCGCGAGGGAAAGGAAATCGCCGGCGGCCTGTGCTGCCATTGGATTGGCCGGATGTAATACAATTGCCAGGTGCATAAGAGGAAGAAAAAATAATTTTTTTAAGACCTCTAAAATAGGCAAATACGGCATCAAATAAAAGAAAAACTGAAGCTTCCGGGCATGGGAACAGCGTCACGGCAGGCGTATGGAAAGAGAATCCACCCGGATTTATTACCGGTCCAGGAGCGCTTCCGGTTGGCGTGGCGATTCTGCATGGCGGACCTGGCGCAAATCCATCCACCAGCTCAGGCTGTTGGTGCGGATACCCTCGACAGTATGATCAAGGAGCAGGTAGCGGTCGGTTTCAATGCGCATCAGTTCTTCCGGATGGCGTTCGTGAACGGTTCCGGGGACAACGCTTTGGGGATAATCCAGATAGAGGAAAATGTCGCTGGAAAAAACACGACGCTGTGCCATCACCCGCTGCAGGTTGGCGTCCATGCTTTCGGTGATGACCCTTGCAAGCATCCGGGGCAGCTGATCCTGATTGTATGCCAGGACAAGACGGTGTTCGCTGTCTTCACCGAAACGGCGGAAAACGCGACCGATATTGCTCTGCGTGTAGTCATCCTCCTTGAAAGTGATGGTCAGTGAGGGATCGAACCACTCCAGTGCGATGCGTTCGGGGGTTGCGTGCCGGATCACGGAAGCCGCATCGGATCGATCCAGGCCAAAACGGTTTCGGGCGTGGTAGCGAAGTACAACGGGATCCTGATTGGGCAGACGCTCCAGCCGGAAATTTTCAAATGAATCGGCGCCATTGCTTACCACGCTGGCTTCTGCGCTGGTTTCACCGCCGGTTTCCACACCGTCTTGTCCGCCGGTTTCCCTGCCTGCTTCTGCGCCTGCTTCCTCACCGGCAATCCGGTCAATCGTTCGCGGACCCGCATCCACAATAGCGTTGAGCCTTCCGCGCTGGAAATGGTTGAACAGCCGCGTCTCGTCAGTTACGTTCATCAGTTCAAGACGGGAAACCAGCGGCAGGCGGCGATCCCGCTCATCCCGGCCATAATAATGTGCGTGGCGCAGAAAAACGTGGATGCTGTCCCCGATCGAGCTTTCGTATCGGAACGGTCCGGTGCCGACGGCATGCCGGTGCAGCCCTTCGTCACGGAAGCGGAAAGGTTCGGATGGATAGAGGACGGCATACGGGGAAGCCAGCTTGGCCAGGAAGTTTCGATCAGGCTGAAGAAGCCGGAATGCGACGGTGGAATCGCTGGTAGCCTCGAGTCCCGAAATAGTCGTGACCTGATGGTCCCGCGAGAGATAGACTTCACGCTGCTCCAGATAGAAGGGCTCAAATCCCTGAACAGTGTTCATGAAAAGTTCTGCGGCATTCGAGGGCACATCCCGGGAAGCCATTCGCTCGAAGACCCGGACGACATCGCGGCTGTTGACACGCCGTCCGCGACCCTGTGCAAAGCTCTCATCATCATGAAAAAACAAGTCC
>SKYW01000065.1 GCA_007127695.1 Balneolales bacterium
AATTGGAATACATTTTTCATGGCAGAGAAGTTACTCGCTTTTTCTTAAAAACGTAACTGCATTCCGATTGTTGGACGGAGTCCGTATTCCATGGATGCGGTTGGCTGCATGCGAGCGGCCCGCAGTTTCTGGGTGAAGAAGGCGTCAAATGCGGCGATGAAGTGGTTGGTTACGATCAGGGTAAGCATATTTCGGGCGACGCTCAGATCATCATTGAAGTCGAAGCCGATCTGGGCATGGTACCAGAACTGCTCGGGCATGATGCCACTGTCTATGTTGAACCGGCCGGGTTCGGTGGTATGCCATTCCCGCCAGCCCGGGCCGAACTGGAAGTATTTGCTCATCAGTTCGTAGTATTGCTGCGAGCCGTAATCGGGCAGGTCGTGTGAGAAAGCAAAGCCGGTGGCGTAAAAACTGTTGCGCTCGGCGATGCGAAGCTGGGTTATGTCGACGAGCGCCCAGTCGATGTCGATATCAAAGGCCGGGTTGATGCCCCCGAAAGGCCCGGCTCCATCGATAAACTGGCCTTTTCCTTCGTCCGTGAGCAGCTGTTGGAACGACTTGCCGTGCTCATTACCGTGATTCGTCACCAGGTATTGAGCATATGCCACTACGCTCCAATGCTTGTTCCCGATCTTTTCGTAATAGCGCTCCCCGTCGCGCCCGCGGTTTTCCCGGTGGATGTAGACTCCGATGGCGGCTGCCTCCACGGCGACGAATAGAGCCGTTTTCCACCATTGCCTGTTGGCCGCCTGTCCGAGCCCCGGCACGACCGCTGATGCCAGGAAGGCATAACCGGGGTTGGTGGCAAGGGTATGCATGAACCCGCTATTCCAGCTGTCGCCGCCGTCCAGATCCGAATAGGAGACGTAGCGTGGTCCCGGCAGTACGGGGGAAAGCCGCAGCGAGGGCGGGGCCGTGATCGTGCCCTTTTTTGGGACCGTTCCCGTCACCGTTCCCGTTCCCGTTCCCGCGACTGCTCCTGTCACCGCTCCCGATGTATTTTCAGTGGCCGAAGCTGCGGCAGTTCCCGTGGCGGCCGCAGTGGATTTTGCCTGGATCGCATCCGGCATGACCGGGGTGGCTGAAAAAGCAATGACGAGGGGGATGATGGTCCGCAAGGAGCGAAGGTGCGTTGCTAATCCGCCTTTTGTGATGTTTAAAACCCTGAACATGATGGTAATCTGGTTGTGTGATTCATCGACGGGCTTCCGGTCAGAACTCGAAATCAAACAGGATGCCGAAATTAATCAAAATCTGGTTGCCGTAGGAGACCCTTCCGGTGGCTGTTTCCGTAATAAACGCATCAGGCAGCTGCAAATCGTATGAATTAAAACCGTAGGCGCTGCTGATGAAGAAGCTTGTCGGGAAGAAGTAGTAGGAGTTCATCTTGATCCGGAGCTCGGCGCCGACGCCGGTTTTGATGGACTTGTCGATGTTGAGCGGTCCGCCCCAGCCGTTGCCGGCCTCGGCAAACATTCGCAGGAACACTTTATCCATGGTCAGGCGGCCCGTCTGCCGGTAGATATCGGTTTTGAGCGGGATGAACCATGACAGTGTCGAGAACGCGGTGGTGGTGCCGCCGAGCGCGAAGAACGGATAGCTGCGCATTCCGATCATACCGCCTATGTAGTCCAGGTAGAAAAACTCCTCCGGACCGTCAAAATAGGTGAAAAAGCGGGATCTGACGTTGAAACGCTGGTTCCGCAGCTTGAAGCCGACGCGCAGATCTGCCTCCACGGAGTGGTTGTCGTACGTATTGTAAACGGGCACGAGTGTGCCGTCGCGTATATCGTAGGAGTCGAGCAGTTCGCTGGGTTCGTAACTGTAGCGCAGCACGCCTCGCCATCCCATCGGTGCGATATCGCCGTGACGGTCCGGCATGGAGAGATCGAAAATCCATGCGGTGGTCCAGGTTGATCCAACGTAGTACCGCGAAGTGGAGCCGGGTATTTCCAGCTGGAATTCACGCGAGAAGAAGGATTCGGTGGAGACGCGGTAGGGGCTGTAGTAGTAGCCCAGTTCGACCAGGCTCCAGCGGTTGATCTTGCTTATGAGGTTCACTTCCACCTGCCACATGTTATAGGCGATGTCGACCGATGTGGTGTCGGGCAGGCAGGCCGTGCAGGGGAACTCCTCGACCTGCAGCCCTTCCTGTACATTGCGTCGGATGTTGAAGAACGCCACGGAGACGGTAGGCGACCAGTGCCGTTTGATGAAGGGCAGGCCGACGTATTCAACCTCGAAAAAGAGATCGCGATCCAGGTTGACCAGACGTCCGGGACGGAAAAAGTTACTGATGCCGTCACTGGAGCGCGAACCGGGTCCGAACAGTGCGCCACCGAAGATGCTCAGGCGTTCGCGCATCTCGCGTGAGGCAAAATAGAGGCCCACCTTGGAATCCCGCCAGAGATTGGCGCCGAGATCACCGATCCGGCCGTCACGAAGCAGCGTGGTATTGCTTCCCCGCAATCGGGAGTAATTGTCGAAACGCAGCACCGGATAGAACTGGAACGACGTAAACTGATCGTCGTAGGCGTAGAATTGCCGGTCCGGCGACGACCCGCGCGTGGGCAGCTGGTAGCGGTAGATGCCGGTATCGGCCACGGCTGCGGCATGATCCGACAGCGGATGGATGTCGGAGTCGTCGAACTGGTTGAGTTTGGAAAGGGTCGGGGTGGATGTGTTCTGCGAGTCGTTCGAAACATTACGCTGATACCGCGCTTGCTGCGGGCTGTCGGTTTCCTGCCGTTCATTGGCTGTCATCTGGCTGCTGTGGACTGCCCTCTGGCTGCTGTGGACTGCCCTCTGGCTGCTGTGGACTGCCCTCTGGTTGTTATGGACTGCCCTCTGGTTGTTATGGACTGTCCTCTGGTTGTTATGGACTGTCATTTGCCGGTCATGATGCGCATGCCCGCGACGGAACTCCTCGAATGCGATCCCGGAAAGATCCAGAAGCGCGATTTTGTATCCCTCCGACAGGTATTCCGAATAGAGCAGTTTTTCTATTTCGGGATCCGGATGCGGATGCGGCATGAAGGCGCCGCCAACCACATTGGTGATCTGCTGGACGGCGCCGTCGGCCAGCGACTTGCGGTAGATATTGAACACTCCTTCATGGTCGGCGCTGAAGTAGAGCCACTGTCCGTCGCTGCTCACAGCCGGATCGCGAAAGTCCACGGCCGGATCCACCAGGACGGGGGTCATCGTGAAGCGTTGCGTTTCGAATCCGGTGCGGGATTGAGCGGTATAGGCAGAGGTGCCGTGATTGGCGGAATTTCTGTCGAGACCGGGACCGGAATCCGGGGTGGCATCGGAATCCGGAGTGACATCGGCCGGTGCTCCGTCACCGCTGCCGTCTGCTCCGTCATCAGTGAGCCCGTTGGCCAGTGTGATGCGGTAGATGCCTCGCTGGGCCGTGTCGGCGTAGGCCGCGTACAGCGTCGTGCCGTCGGGATGCCATATCGGGCGGTAGACCTGCTCACCATGCCGGAAGTCGGTGACACGTATCAGCGAGTCGCGTTCCACGTCATAAAGGAAGAGGTTGATGGACCCGTCCTCGATCTTGCCGGCCGCCAGATAGTTGCCGCCGGGATGCCAGGCGGGGTCCTGGAGGCGTTCGCTATGGGTGAGTCGTTTGCTGTCGCCG
>SKYW01000240.1 GCA_007127695.1 Balneolales bacterium
AGGTTTATGAACCCGCATCTTATGAATTGAACCTGCGTCTCGGCTGGCTTAATTACCAGAAGGGGAAAATGGATGAATCCATTGTCTACTACCGGCGCGCAGTTGAACTGAAACCCTATGCCGTCGAACCAAAACTCGGTCTTGCCTATCCCTATTCGTCAATGGCCATGTGGAACGACATCATATCGCTATACGAAAGCATCCTGAAAGTCGATCCCCAGAACACCCTGGTCAACTATCGCATGGCCCTGATCTATTACAACCGGGGGCAATATGAACGGGCCGACCCCTATCTTGAAAAAGTCGTCAATCTCTACCCGTTTGACTATGACTCGCTGCTCCTGTTTGCCTGGAATAAACTGATGCTTGGCCGTTCACGCGAAGCAAAGGTGCTATTCCAGAAAACCCTGCTTGCCAATCCGGGGGATGAATCTGCACAACGCGGGCTTGACATGATCCGATGAGCTCTGCAGGCAAGACCTTGGCCGTCCCGGTTTGCCTGTTTTTCAAATAGCTGTTTTTGATTATCTTATGCTTGGAGATATGTTTGAGGTGCTGCCATTTATGCAGGGTATGGCATGCGAACAAGTCAAGGAAATCCATCAGTGTGAACATCGATAAATCCATAGGGATCAGGAAATTTGACAGAAAACTGTCCGGGTATTCGCATGAAGATCTCTGCTCCATCATGTGGATGAAGTCCGGTGTCCGGTCCGTTCGTATTGATCATGAGCGCTTTACGGTCCAACCGAATTCCATCTGCTTTATCATTCCGGGACAGCGGGTGACGATCGCATATGATTCCAATCCAAGCGGCTGGATTCTCACCTTCTCAAAGGAGTTTTTCATCCGTCAGACCAGTGAGAACAACACGCACCAGGTTCATATGATCAGCACATTCAAGGACCTCGTTGCCCGCCACTATACGAAATATCACAGGGTCTCGGATTATGCTGGAATGATGAACATATCACCGAAATATCTGAATCAGGTGGTGAAAAAGGTCATGGGTGTGACAGCCCGGTCCATTATCCAGGAGCAACTGATCATCCATGCGCGGCGGGATCTTAAGTTTTCGAACGACAGCGTGAAACAGATCGCATTCCGGCTTGGGTATGCCGAACCATTTCATTTCAGCAGTTTCTTCAAGAAAAAAGTGGGATGCTCGCCATCCGACTATCGTCTGCAGTGACCATCCAAAAGGGTCAACAGACCAGACAAATCCTTCCAGCAGACGTTTTTCCATGCAATGCTTCCTTTTGTATATGGTATGTGATGCTGTTTTAAAGGACTTTTAGCTCTGAAAGGCGTGCAGTTGCAACCAGATCCGCCTGACCTGGAAAGTGTCTCCGGCATCACCAGTCGCTATGGGGTGCATTTTGTAATACAATAAACAGATCAGGACTCGTAACGCGGCTTGCATGTCACCGTTTTGGCGAGTGTGAAACACCGGAAAAGTGTGGTATGGGATATCCTTTTACCCAAGGGGATGTAGTACTGCGCGAGGGGCCCGGTGTTTCATGCTCCGCCATGCTTGTAATTTGCATGGCAAATCAGTTACTTGCGACAGTTCATTCCAACATCCAGCACGTCACCTTCACGTTGTCCGATGAATATGGAAGAGATGTCCCTGCCCCTGCACTCCTGGTTCTGGCTGATCGTTCCAATGTTCAGCGTGTTTCTGCTGTCCATCCTGAACTACATCATGAGCAGATCCCGGAAGTCCGAATCGTCACGGACCGGCATCAGGAAAGATTCTGACGGCAACGAACCGGTTTCCGGCTAACGTACTGCTTATGAATACCGCCACCGTCGTTACGTTCATTCTCTATCTTTGTGCCCTGATCGCCTTCGGCATTTTGTTCTACCGTTTCAGCGAGACCCTGTCGGATTATGTGCTCGGGGGACGCAAACTGAAAAGCGGGGTGGCCGCCCTGAGCGCAGGGGCATCCGACATGAGCGGCTGGCTGCTGCTCGGTCTGCCCGGAGCGGTTTATGCGGCCGGACTCAATCAGATATGGATCGCCATCGGTTTGTCCATCGGCGCCTTCCTGAACTGGCAGTTTGTCGCCGCCCGGCTAAGGGCACTCACCGAAATGACCGGCAACGCCATCACCCTGCCCGACTACCTCGAGCAGCGCTTCGAAGACCGGACCCGGGTCCTCCGTATCGTCACCGCAACGGTTATCCTCCTGTTTTTCGCTCTCTACACAGCATCCGGACTGGTTGCAGGTGCCAAACTTTTCGAAAGCAGTTTCGGGTGGGGATACGAACCCGCCCTCCTGGCCGGCGCCGCGGTCATCGTGGTATACACGTTCCTTGGCGTATTCATGGCCGTCAGCTGGACAGACTTCTTCCAGGGCATCCTCATGTTCCTTGCCCTCATCACCGCACCCATCATGCTGGTGTTCTTCTTCGAGAACTGGGGGACACTGGTCGCGGGCGTGGCTGAGGTGGATGCCAGCTTTCTGGATGTCTACCACGAAATGACCCTGATTGGCATCCTGTCCCTGCTGGCATGGGGCCTTGGCTACTTCGGACAACCGCACATTCTGGCACGGTTCATGGCCATCGATTCTCCCAAAAGTGTGCCAAAAGCCCAAATGATAGGTATCGGGTGGATGGTATTCGCGCTTTTCGGAGCAGTTTTCGTCGGATTCACGGGAGTCGCCTATTTTGCAGAGAGTCCCCTGCCGGACCCGGAATTTGTCTTCCTGGTCATGGTACAGGAGCTGTTCAATCCCTGGCTGGCCGGAATCCTGTTGGCCGCCATCCTTTCCGCTGTCATGAGCACCGTCGATTCCCAGCTGCTGGTCTGCTCCAGTGCCATCGCAGAGGACTTCTACAAGGGGCTGCTCCGTCCCTCGGCCAAAAACCGTGAACTGGTGTGGGTCGGACGTATCAGCGTGGTCGCCGTAGCTCTGGTGGCCCTGGTGATCGCCTGGAATCCCGAAGCCATGGTGCTCGAACTGGTAGCGTGGGCATGGGCCGGGTTCGGTGCCTCCTTCGGTCCGGTTATCCTCTTATCCCTCTTCTGGAAGCGCATGACGCTGCAAGGCGCCCTGGCCGGTGTGATCACCGGTGCCGTTACCGTACTCGTGTGGCATTACCTCGAGGGAGGATGGTTCAATCTGTACGAAATTCTGCCCGGATTCCTGTTCTCGGCAGCTGCGATTTACGTATTCAGCATGCGGAGTGAACCGCCCTCCCGGTCCGTCACGGATAAAATGGATGGCATGTAAGAGCCGGATTGCAGCCGGCGCGGGACCGGTTGCCGACACCGCAGGGGTCTTCGGGACTATTTTACGACGGTCATGGTCCGGGTGAGGGTCCGGTCACCGGCCGTGAGCCGGTACAGATAGACGCCGCCGGCAAGCACCGAGGCATCAAACGTAACCTCGTGACCGCCGGACGGCTTTACATCATCCACAAGCACCTGAACCGTTCGACCCAGCACATCTGTCACCTCAATGGTGACAGGGCCGCTTTCGGCCAGCCGGTACCGTATGACGGTCGTCGGATTGAACGGGTTGGGGTAGTTCTGATCCAGCTCTACGGCTTCAGGCACTGACGGATCCGTATCCGCAAAGGTAGGCTCCGGTTCCATGACAATGCGCAGGATCACCCCCTGCCCCATCTGGC
>SKYW01000100.1 GCA_007127695.1 Balneolales bacterium
GAATACCGCCGCGACCGCGACGGTCTCACCCCGGTCGTAGTGACCCAAAGCCAAATCTTCTACGAGTTCAGCGGCGGCGTGCCAGATTTTGTAGCCCTGCGCGATTATGTAAAACACCTCTACGACCGGGCCACGGCCGCCGGACAGCACCGTCCGGAGTACCTGCTAATGTTCGGCGGGACGACCTACGATTACAAGGGCGCCATCGCCAACCCCGTGATGCGCAATTACGTCTTCACCTACCAAAGCGAGGAGTCCATCGACCGGGTCGACAGCTACGGCAGCGATGACTTCTTCACCTTCATGGGCGACAATGAAGGACAGTGGCCGCGCAGCCCGACCCCCAACAACCCCATCAACCTGATGGATATCGGCGTGGGACGCCTCCCCATCCAGACCATTGAGGAAGCCCGGCTTCTGGTCGACAAGATCAAGGCCTATGAAGATCCGCGCAACCACGGCGACTGGCGCAGCCTGTTCACCTTCATCGCCGACGACCATGCCGCCGGAAGGAATAACGACCGCGATCTGCACATCCTTAATGCTGATGGCACGGCCGATGTCATCGACCAGGATGCTACGGGCGTCCGACTGGAGAAAATCTACCAGATCTCCTTTCCGGTGGAAAATACCAGTGCCGGTCCGCGGGTCCCGCAGGCAACACAAGCCATGGTCGACCGTATTAACGAAGGCACCGTGGTCTTCAACTTTTCAGGTCACGGCGCCGAACAGTTCATAACCGACCAGCGTCTGTTCACCGCCGACGATATCGGACGTCTGACCAACCGCAACCGGCCTTCCATCATGGTCACCGCCACCTGCTCCTTCGGCCGCTTCGACGACACAGAAGACAACTCCGGCGCCGAGAAAATGCTCCTCCACCCCGACGGCGGACTTATTGCCGCGCTGACCACAACGCGCGTTGTCTATACTTCTCCCAATCCGGGTATCCTCAACTTCGGACTCAATATTGCCCTCACCCGCGAGATGACGCGGCGCGGACTGGACGGCAAGCCCCAGCGCCTCGGCGATATCTTCCGCCGAACCAAGATCACTCCGGTCGGCAGGGAATTCAACTCCCGCAAATTCATCCTGCTGGGCGACCCGGCCATGCGCATCGGCCTGCCCACCTCCAGCATGGAGATCACGCACATAAACGGCGAAGAGATACGTCCCGACACCCTGTTCAATCTGCGCGCCCTGGACCGCGTCACCCTCAGCGGCCATGTCAGCCAGCCCGGAGGAACGGTCAATACCTCATTCGACGGCGAGGCCAACGTGCGCGTCTTCGACGCCAAACGCCTGGTCCGTTATCCCGATTTTGACTGGCTGCAGAGCCCAGGGTGCTACCTGGATGACTGCGGCTACTTCGTGCAGACCGACGCCCTGTTCAACGGACGCGTATCGGTCAGCGGTGGACAGTTCCAGAGTGAGTTCATCATCCCCAAGGACGTCTCCTATTCCATGAGTCCGGGCCGCGTACAGACCTATGCCCGGGAGCGCGACATGGACGCGGTGGGTTCCAGCTCCGCCTTCCGTATCCGCGGGCGCAACCCCGATGCCATCGACGACCAGCGCGGACCCGAGATCGAAATCTACATGAACGACGAACTGTTCGTCGACGGCGGGGTGGTCGACGATTCCCCGCAGCTGATCGCCCTGCTGCGCGACAATGCCGGCATCAATACCACCGGCGCCGGAGTGGGCCATGAGATCGTGGCCATGCTGGAACGCGACGAGGATCTTTCATCCCGCAGGATCATCAATCTGAATGAATTTTACCAAAGCGATCTGGATGACTTCACCAGCGGCCGCATCGAATACCCGCTGAACGAACTCCAGGAAGGCCATTACCGGCTTCGCATACGTGCATGGGACGTGTTCAACAACCTGGGTGAATCCGAAGTCACCTTCCAGGTGCTCGACAGCCAGGACCTGCAGATCCGCAACGTGTTCAACTATCCCAACCCCATGCACAACTTCACCAGTTTCATTTTTGAACACAACCAGCCCCGTGTCCCGATGGATATTAATATCCGGATTTTTACGTTATCCGGTAAGCCGGTGACGACCATCCGCCGCGAGCAGTACATCCCCGGCGGAAACATGATCCGGATCGACTGGCACGGACGTGACGATGACCAGCACCGCCTGGCTTCGGGAACCTACCTGTACCACGTACAGGTTCGCATAGAAACCGATCAGGGAAGACAGATTCGGGACACCATTGAACGACTTGTCATTTTACGCTAATTTTTCCATTATCCACATGCACTCGAAACCAGAAGCTATCATACCCATGCCAACAAACAAAAGAACCTTCACCGCAATCGCCATAGCCGCGTTGCTTTTTGTCAGCAGCGGTGTTTCCATGGCACAGGTTGCCTCAACGGCCGTTCCTTTCCTGCAGATTGAGCCCGATTCCCGTACCGCCGGTATGGGTAACTCCGGTGTCGCTCTTGCCGATAACGCAACGGCCATATTCTGGAACCCGGCCGGACTGGCTTTTCAGGAAGGACACGAAGTCAATTTCACCCATGCCGACTGGCTGCCGAACTTTGGCGTCGACATGTTCTACGACTACCTGGCCGGACGCTACTACGTCGAGGGCATCGGGTCCATTGGAGGTCACATCACGTTCCTGAACCTGGGCGAACAGGAATTGCGGGATGAGGCCAACAACCTGCTGGGAACGTTCTCCAGCTATGAGTTCGCCGCCGGCTTATCCTACGGATTCAAAATCAACAACAACCTTGCACTTGGCACGGGCATCCGGTTCATCTTCAGCAACCTCGTTCCTCCCGGAACCGAGGTGAGCGGACAGGTTGCGCGCAACGGTACCAGTGTGGGAGTTGATCTCGCCGGTCTCTATCGCACCAATCCGTTCTCGGTGGTCGGACGTCAAGCTCAACTGCGGGCCGGATTCAACCTTTCCAATCTTGGTCCCTCCATCCAGTACACCGATGAAGCGCAGAAAGATGCGCTTCCCACGCTGCTGCGTGTCGGCTGGGCCTACAAAATGGATCTGGACCGTGATGGCTTCAATACCCTCACCATCAGCAATGACGTCTCCAAGATCATGGCACGGATGGAAGATGACGGCACCGGCATGAGTTCTTTCAGTGCCCTCGTCAGATCCTGGGACACGCTCGCCCGTAATGACGGTACCGGCATCGTGGAAGTCCCCCTTGTAGACCAGCTGATGTTCGGCGCAGGTGCCGAATACTGGTATGATGGACTTTTTGCCCTCAGGGCCGGTTACTTTTACGAGTCACCCAACAACGGTGGACGTGAGTTCATAACCCTTGGCGCAGGACTGCGATACAATATTTTCGGCGTCGACTTCAGCTATATTTACACTCTCGAAGAAGACCACCCGCTCGCAAATACCCTCCGCTTCTCGGCACTGCTGAACTTCTAATCATTTCCCACTCACTGCAACCGTTATCTGAACCGAATGCTTCATTTTTTGCAGAGAAGCAGGTGCCTGATTGCCGCAATCGGGTTCCTGCTTCTTACTATTACGGCCGGAGCATCCCCGCCGGCTGATTCGCCGCTTCCATCCCCCTATTTCTCCGCCAGTGAAGCAACCGCGAATGCAAGAGCACTCGGAACAATCCGGATACTGGCC
>SKYW01000212.1 GCA_007127695.1 Balneolales bacterium
ACCACTTCCCAAACCGCATCCCGTCCGAAGAAAAAAACGGCAAAGCCCGAAAAGGGTGCCGTAAAAAAAGCCAAAGCCAAGCCAGAAGAACCGGTGGTGAGACCGTCAGGCAAGGCGGCGTCCGCTGAGGCCGGCGCCGGGCTGATCAAATCGGCCAGCCCCAAATCCGGTAAATCCACCCGGGCCACATCCGGAACCAAATCTGACGCTGCAACCGGATCCGGATCCACATCGAAAAAATCGAATTCCAAGTCCAAAGCCAAATGAGCATTCTGAACCTCTCGGTTGAAAACCGGATCGCCATCCTGTCCATCAACCAGCCCGGAAGCGCAACCAACAGGATCAGCAAAAACATGATGGCCGAGTTCAAGGCGTTCCTGGACGAGGCGGAGCAGGATGAGGCCATCCAGGCCGTGATCCTGTACAGCACAAAAAAGGACAGTTTCATTGCCGGAGCGGATATCCGGCTGTTCCTTGGGTTTCAGGAACCCGGCGAGGCCCTGGCGTTCAGCCGGGAGGGCAACCGGTTGCTGAGCCGGCTCAATGCGCTGTCCGTGCCGGTGATAGCGGCCATTCACGGGGCGGCACACGGGGGCGGACTGGAAGTGGCGCTGGCCTGCCACCACCGCATTGCCACGGATCATCCATCCACCCGGCTTTCGCTGCCGGAGGTGACGCTCGGTCTGTGTCCGGCCGCGGGCGGTTCGCAGCGGCTGCCGGCACTGATCGGCATCCCGAAAGCCCTGCCGCTCATGCTGTCGGGACGGGCCGTGACGGCGCGCGAAGCACACAGCATCGGGCTGGTCGATGAGCTGGTGCCGGATAGCGGGCTGCTGCAGGCGGCCAGGGTGATGGCCGGAAAGCTGGCCGGACACGTATCCACCCGGGAACGGTTCCGCAATCTCGCCAATAAGGCGCCGCTGCCGGATTTTTCCGGCCTGTCGGATCTGCCGGGACTTTCAAACATGACAAACGTCGCTCGTACACCGTTTTCGCTGCTGGGCAAGGCAGCCCGCACCATCCGTGGCGGCGTAGCGTCCATGCAGCCCGCATTGCTGCAGGCCGAACGCGAACTGAAACTGCAGACGCGCGGCCTGTATCCCGCGCCGGAAGCGATCGTCGCGTGCGTCAAATACGGCGTCAGGAACGGTCTTGAGGCGGGACTCGATTTCGAATCCCTCATGTTTGAGGAGCTGGCCGGCACGCCGGAGAGCCGGGAGCTGCTCCACGCTTTCCTCGCGCGCCACTCCGCCCGCCGCAATCCATCGCGACATGAACCGAGGCCGGTCGACCGGATCGGCGTTCTCGGAACCGGCTTTATGGGCTCGGCTATCGCATCGGTGAGCCTGTGCAAGGGCTTTGGCGTGACGGTGCGCGACCGCGACTATACCTCGGCCGGACGTGCCAAGCAGGCGGCCTGGCAGGCTCTGCAGGGGCAGGTGGAACACAAGGCGATACTGCCTTTCGAGCGGGATCGCATCCTCTCGGACCTGCGCCTGACCGACAGTTATGCCGATTTCGCCGATCTCCCGCTGGTGATCGAAGCCGTGGTCGAGGATGTCTCCGTAAAACATGCCGTACTGCGGGAGGCCGAATCGGTGATGCGCAGCGACGCCATTTTCGCCACCAACACGTCCGCCATCCCCATCTCTCAAATCGCGAAACCCGCGAAACATCCCGAGCGCGTGATCGGAATGCACTACTTCTCCCCGGCCCAGAAAATGCCGCTCGTGGAGATCATCCGCGGAAAAAAAACGGATGAGGAAGTCGTAGCGACCGCGTGCGACGTGGCCATCCGGCAGGGAAAACACGTCATTGTCGTTGGCGACGCACCCGGCTTCTACGTCACACGGATCGTGGTGCCCATGATCAACGAGGCGATGCTGCTCATCAGCGAGGGCGCCGACATCCGCATTGTGGACGCGGCCGTGAAAAACTTCGGATTCCCGGTCGGACCAGTGACGCTGACCGACGAGGTGGGCATCGATGTAATGGCACACGTATTCGAGGAGATGAATCCCGTCTTCAAGAAGCGGGGTGGACGTTTTTCGCAGTCCATCCACCGGCTCCATGAAAACGGCTACGCCGGACGTAAAAACCGCCGCGGATTCTACAACTACGACAGCCAGCGCAACCGCAAACTCGTCAACGACGAGGTCTACGCTTATTTCGGCGGCAACAAACGCCGCGATGTCTCACTGAACGATATCACCGAACGGATCAGCCTTGTGATGGTCAACGAAGCGCTGCACTGCCTGCAGGACGGCATCATCGGCCAGCCGCGAACCGGTGACATCGGCGCCATGCTGGGCATGGGCTTCCCGGCCTTCCGGGGCGGACCGTTCCGCTGGGTGGATGCGACCGGAGCCAAAACGGTGTGGGACCGCCTGCAATACCGTCAAAAAATGAACGGCGTCCGGTTCAAACCCGCGGCCATCCTCGGTGACCACGTCAAAAGCAGGAAACCGTTTTATTCAAAATAAGTCCGGCGACCCCAAATGAAGCCACTTTATCCCAAATGAGCCCGGCACCTGTCCACCCGCAACTTTGCAGTAGCCATGTAAAACCGTATATTTCCAACTTCATGCTCATGCAGGCACATACGCTCACATGCATGGCAAAAGCCTATTTCCATTATCATTTTATTGTACCAATAACGCTGTAATCATCTCATATGAACACATTACTCTTGTTATTCGCCGCAGATCCGGAAGGCGGGGGCGGCGGTTTCACCAGTCTCATTTTCCTCGCGGCCATTTTCCTGGTGTTTTACCTTTTTATCATCCGTCCGCAATCCAAGAAGCAGAAAGAGATCCAGAACAAGGTCTCCGCGATCAACAAAGGGGACAAAGTCATCACCTCCGGCGGCATTGTCGGCATCGTGAATTCCATCGATGACGATTCCGTCATGCTCGAGATCGACAAGGACGTCAAAGTCAAACTGCTGAAAAACGCCATTGTGGATGTGAATCCGCAGAAATAGGCATCATCCGAGAACGTACCTACAGGGGTTCGTGTTTTCTTAATGCGAAACCGCCGGCTGCAAGCGTCCGCGCCTGTTCCGGCCGACTGTGATCCCGGCGCCTGACAAATTTGCGCGTGACATCCTGCATGCGGATTTATCCATCATTGTCGTTCCTCTATCATTATGGCAACAGAAACATCCCAACCGTTTGACACCATTGAGTCAGCGATCGAGGACATACGCACCGGCAAAATGGTGATTGTCGTCGACGACGAGGACCGCGAAAACGAAGGCGATTTCCTGATGGCGGCCAACAAGGTCACCCCGGAGCACATCAACATGATGGTGACCTATGGACGCGGACTGGTATGCGTGCCGCTCACCCGGCAGCGCGCCTACGATCTGAGCCTGGAGCCGATGGTCGTCAACAACACCGATGCCATGGAAACGGCCTTCACCGTCTCTGTGGATTACCGTCCGGGTACCACAACAGGCATCTCCGCATCCGACCGGGCCAAGACCGTCCGTGCGCTTATCGATCCGGAGGCCAAAGCCCACGATTTCCGTCGACCGGGACACGTGTTCCCCCTCATTGCGCGGGAAGGCGGCGTGCTTCGCCGGGCCGGACATACCGAGGCGGCCATCGACCTGTCACG
>SKYW01000102.1 GCA_007127695.1 Balneolales bacterium
CGAAGACGGCCCCGCCCTTGAGCATCACCACGCGGTTGGCATACAGCGAGGCCATGTTGATGTCGTGCATGGCGATGACCACGGTGATGCCGTCGCCGGCCAGGTCCCGGAGCAGCTCCAGCGTCTCCATCTGGTATTTCAGGTCCAGGTTGGCCGTGGGCTCATCCAGCAGCAGGATATCGGGCTGCTGGTTCAGGGCCCGGGCGATGAATACGCGCTGCTGCTGTCCGCCGCTGAGCTTGTGCACTTCGCGCATGGCCACATCCTCCAGGTCGAGCCGCCGCAGGATCTCCGCGGTGCGGTCGTAGTCGGACCGCGACGGCCGCCACTGGATGTACGGTTTGCGTCCAAGCAGTACAGCATCGAACACCTGCATCGGCACACTTTTCTGCTCGGTCTGGGGAACGTAAGCCATTTTACGGGCCCGCTCCACAGCCGGGATGGAGCGCACGCTGGTCCCGTCGATGAGCACATCCCCTTCCCGGACGGTCAATATGCCGTTGATGCACTTGATCAGCGTGCTTTTGCCGGAACCGTTCGGTCCCACCAGGGCCACCAGGTCCCCCCGGTCCATATCCACACGGATTTCCTTCAGGACCGGGTCCTGGTCGTAGCGGAAAGTGAGGTTTTGGAGCGATATGTGCATTTTTTCAGGCTAAAGTGTTTCGTCAGTTCCAGTAGTTTTTTCCGAGCCCCCGCAGCAGCAGGAACAGGAAGAGCGGGGCGCCGATGAAGGAGGTCAGGATGCCCACCGGCAGGATGACCGGCGAGAACAACGTGCGCGCAACCGTATCCGACAGAAGCAGGAAGAGTGCGCCGAACAGGGCGGCTGCCGGTATCAGGAAGGTCTCGTCGCCGCCGACGAACCGGCGCACAATGTGCGGCACCACCAGCCCGACAAACGCGATGATGCCGTAGAAACTGACGACCACCGCCGTGGCCAGCGACGCCACCAGCATACCGTAAAGCCGGATCCGGAAGGGATTCACCCCAAGACTGCGCGCGTATTCATCGCCCGATTGCAATGCCTTGTAATTCCATGACATCATCGAGAAAAACAGCCAGACCGGGACCATCACCAGCGCCAGCATCGACACCTCCTGCCACGATGCGCGACCCAGATCGCCAAACATCCAGAAAACGATGGCGGCCAACTCGGCATCGGTGGCCAGGAACTGCATGGCCGATACGCCTGCGCTGAACAGCGATCCGATGGCGATGCCCGACAGCACCATCACCTCGGGCGTCACACCCCGGTACCGCGCAATGGCCAGAATGAAAAACGTGCACGCCAGACTCCACGCGAATGCCGATCCCATGATCAGGTAGCGGTCGCCCAGGCGCATCAGCAGTCCGTTTCGGGTGGATGCGGCCGAGTCCTGGTACAACGATCCGGCATCGACCATGCTGCCCGCACCCAGCACCACGATGGCAAAGGCCGCCCCGAATGCCGCGGCGCCGGAGATGCCCAGCGTGAACGGCGAGGCGAGCGGGTTGCGCAGGATGCTCTGCATCACGGCGCCGGAAACCGCAAGGGCGAAACCGGCCAGCAGGGCTGCCAGCACGCGCGGCATCCGGATCTGCATGACAATCTGGGTCGTGGCCGGTTCCGCGTCGCCGGAAAAAACGGAGAGCACATCCCGGATGCCGAGTCCGGCCGCACCGGAGACAATGGCAATCAGTCCGACCACGACAATACCCACTGCCACCAGACCGATGAACAACAGCCGGTTGCGGATGTGGCGGCGGTACTGGTTGATAAGGTCGGTTTCGTTTGTCATTTCGTGTTCGGAGATGCGGTTCAAGACGCAATGTCCGGGTCTTCGGTGTCCAGGCGCCGCAATCCTTGCGATTTGTTTTCAATGTCTCGTAACCGGCAGACGGACTTCAAAGCTGTTCCGGAGCGAGCCGGCGATACCCGCCATATTCCGCGCGTATCTCATCGTAAATATGCCTGCCGAAAAACAGATGGAATATTTCGTCCGCTTTTTCGGAAATGACAATATCGTCAAACCTGCCGGGATATAAAACCTTTCCCGCAAACCAGGCGTTGGCGAGGATGGCCTCGTAGTTGGCGGCGTAGTTGTTGTAGGGGAGCACGCCATGCACCTCGCCGTTGCGGACAGCAGTGAGAGATCGGGCGAGCGGCGTGCCGGGACGGATATCGGGTCCCGCCGTGTGCAGGCTGTACAGATCCACAAAGAGCACATCCGGGTCCCAGACAATGAGCTGCTCGATATCGATGTAGGTTCCCTGGATGGGATTGATCAGACGCGACGGGATTTCGCCGGCCACGTTGTTGGCAGCGACAAACCGGAAAGGTGGATAGAAGGGCTCGGTGGAGGTGATGCCGCGCGGACCCCGGTAGGAGACGCCGCCGATGTAGGTGCGCGGACGGGCATCTGCCGGGATATCGGACGTGCGGGTTTCCAGCTCGGACAGGGATTCCCGGATGCCGGCAATGAGGGTGTCCGCCCGCCCGGCCTTGCCGATGACGGCAGCCATGAGGCGCAGCGACGAGAAAAAGAGCTCGCGCTCATCCGAGAAGTTGCCGTATTCCAGGGCGATGACCGGGATGCCGGTGCGTTCCTGCAGTGCGTCGGCCTGGCCGCGGCTGGTGAAGGTGAGGAAGAGCAGGTCGGGGGCTGCGGCGACGAGCAGCTCGGGATCGCCGCCCATGTGGGGACCCACGAGCGGCAGTTCCCGCAGTTCGGGGAAAGCGAACAGGTAGGGACGGTCGGATCGGCGCTCGGGCTCTTCAATGCCCGCCACCAGATCCACCGCATCCAGATAGGTGAGCATGCGCAGCGCACCGGCTCGCAGCCCGATTACCCGTTCCACATCCTCCGGGATGACCACGGTGCGCCCGTGCATGTCGCGGACCGTCTGTGTGGCGGGATCAGGTCCCGGTGTCACGGACCAGCGGTCAGGTGTCGGGTGCTGCCCCGAGGAATGCAGCCCCGGGGAATGCTCCGGGGAACCATGCTGGTCGGAATCGCTGCACCCCGGAAGAACGAATGCGGCGATAAGGAGGACCATGATTGTACACGGTGTCCAAACGGCCCGTATCGTCGAATGGGACGAGGCCACAATTGCCACCGAAACGGTTTGAAACAGGATAGGGATATGGTTAGCGCGCAAAATCATAGCTGAAGCGGAGGTGGACCATCCGTCCGGGAGACATGACGTCGATGGTCTCCAGGTAGCGGTTGTCCAGTACGTCAATGACCTGAAGGGCGGCGGAGAAGCTGTCGAAGAACCGCCGCGAGACCATCAGGTCGAAGGTGGTCCATGCATCGATTTCAGGAGAACCGTCACCACCGGCATTGTTGTCGTCGCTGCTGAATTGCGATCCCTTGTAGTGGACGGTGAGCCCCATATCAGCTAACGGATTGCGCCACTGAAGCATGGCCCTTGCCTGATGACGAGGTGTGTAGGTCAATTCCTTGCCTTCCAGTTCTGGGTTGTCGGGGAAAGAGCGGATCTCGGACTGGTAGCGCGTGTAGCTTGCCGTGACGGTCAATGCATCGCTGACGAAGTAGCGGACATCCAGTTCGGCACCGCCCATGCGGACCGACGATACATTCTCGCGGCGCCATACACTGGAGCCGTCGTTCATTTCGCGGGCGACAAAATACAGGAAGTCGTTGCCATCAGAGTAGAAGAGCGTCGGGGAGATGGAGAACCGCCAGAAGGGACGCAGTTCCAAACCCGCCTCGAAATTGTTGAGGGTCTCCGGACCCAGTTCCGGGTTGGCGATCTTGATGCGGCCGCGGAAGATGCCGGTGCGCGACAGGTCGTCCAGGATGGAGGCGCGGAACCCGCGGGCATAGGAGGCGTATCCGTTCACAACGTTTGAGGGATTGTAGCGCAGAGCGATGCGCGGGCTGAAGGTGGACCAGCTGTTGCTCTCAATGTTTTCATTGTTGTAACCGTCCAGCGGGGCGCCGCGGAACATGATGCCTTCGGTGGCGCGGAAAAAGCCGTCGTAGAAGGTCACGTAATCGTACCGGAGACCGAGCAGCAGGTGAAGTTGGCGGTCCAGGAGACGGATCTCATCCTGTAGATATCCAGCCAGGAAACGCATTTTGCCCCGGTTGATCACCTCATCTTCCGACGTCTGGTAGAAATCGCCGCCATCAACCGAGCCGACCTTGAATTCGAATCCGCCGGTGATGGCGTGGGTCGCGCCGGCATCATGGAACAGGTCGAGGGTCACTCCCATGTCGTCGCGATCCGATTCCACGTCGAATCGCGAGTAGTTTTGTCCGGGTATGCCTCGATCGCTGACGCGGAAATAATCCTCCCGCTGAAAAAAACTGTTCAGCGCGTAACGGAAAGCGTTGCGCTCGCCGCGGACGCCCACCCGCACCCGGTTCATGTCAAACTTGCGGTATCTGCCTGGCTCCACGATGACGATGCCTTCCCCGCGTTCGTTCTGGAAGTAATCGTAGACGGCAGTCACTTCTGCAAGTTCGCTGATGGTCCAGGTGACCCTTGAGTGCAGTCCCGCATCCTCAATGTACTGCGGGACAGAGAAATCGGGTTCGGTGCGCTCATCATCGGGGACGGCGTTGTATCCGTCACTGTTGGTCAGGAATCCGTGAAGGTGGACGGTCAGCCCGTCGGTAGCGCGGCCGGTGAGGCTCAGGTTGCTGCGCCAGGTGTTGAAGGTTCCATAGGAGATGCCGGCCGAGGCGGAGAAGGGTTCGGTGGGGGTGCGTGTGATGATGTTGATGACGCCGCCCATGGCGTTGCTGCCGTACAAGGATGAACCGGGACCTTTGTAGACCTCCACCTGTTTCACGTTGGAGGTGCTGATACTGTTCCAGTTGACCCCTCCGGTGTCGGAGTTGTTGATCGGCACGCCGTCGACAAGCACCAGCGTGCGGCTCTGCTCTTCGCCGGAGAGGCCGCGCACGGTGACGCTGGGACGCATGGTGAAAAAGCCCAGACTGCTGGATGTGTTCACCCCGGAGACGTTTCGCATCGCATCGGCCATGGTGGCCGCAGGGGTGAGGGATAGCTCCTCTGAGGAGATGACGCCCACGCGTCCGGGCACTTCTGACAGAGCACGGACATTTTTTGTGGCGTTGACCTCGATCTCATCGAGTACCCGGTAGAGTGTGTCGCTTTGCCATTGTGCCATGGCGGACGGGGTCCATGCGGCTCCGGCAAGCAGTGCGAGTGTCACTGTTAGGGAAATGGTATGAAGCGACCGGTTGCGGAATCGGCTTCTGGATCGGTTGGGTGTGTGACGGTTCATGTTGGTGTCCTAAGATGTCCGTAATATTTTTTTTAGAATCGTGTTACCTTCGGGCAAAATTTTTTTAGGTGGATGGCATTCCTTCTTTGCGGTTCAATCTGCCCGACTCATGGTCAGTTTTCCATGCTGGATACCCTTGACGGCAATGAGGCGGTCAGCTAGTTCGGTGAGGGGTGCGGCCTTTCCTTTCACGGCGATGATCTCCATGCACAGCTCCTTCTCGAGATGGAAATGCTGCGACGAGAGGATCATGTCGTGGTAATCATGCTGGATGTCGGTCAGCTTTTTCATCAGTTCACGCCTGTGGTGGTTGAACACCAGGGTGATGGAACCGGCCACGAGATTGTTGCACTGCCACTTGTGGTTGACAGAGTGCTTGTTGATCAGATGGCGGATGGCCTGCGAGCGATTGGTGAAATGGTTTTCCGAAGCAAACTTATCCAGGGATTCCAGGAGTTCTTTTTCAAGGGAGACGCTGAACCGGACAATGGGCATGGTATTACGATTTAATATTTTTTTGTTACCCTATTGTCGGAATGTACTGCAAATTTCAGATATAGAAAATATTTATAATGAGATTTCCCTATGTAAATGATAAAAACATCGCGGTACCAGCTGTTGCTGATTTTCTGGAAAGTGCCAGGTAGCGGATGTTGTCTTTCCATCACATAAAAAAAAGCCGGACGATCCGGATGTGCGGGGGCACACTACCCGGAGCCGTTCCGGCTTTTCTGTATTTCAGCTTATAAAAGAGCCTGATCCAACCCGGATGCAGGCCATCTTATTTTCAGGTTACCTTATCACCTGCTGGATAACGTTTTCGATCTCCACGGCGGCCACCTGCATCACATCCTTGATGACTCCGCCAAAAGGACGTGCCAGCAGTTCGGAATCCATGCGGGATATGTAGGTGTTGCCGTCGTTCTTCTCGTAGATGGCGATGCGGCACGGCATGAGCGGCGAGACGATGCGCTCATCGTCCAGTTTCAGGATCTCCGCAGAATAACGGGCGGAGCAAAGCTCAAAAATCTTCACGCTCTTCACATCGTGGCCGTGGCCGCGCAGCGTTTCCTGCATGTCATGCACGGTGAGAATGCTCCATCCGGCATCTCTTACTTTCTGTTCGAACTGTTCGACAGTGGTTTCGAAGTCATCGTAGCGGGACTGATCCTCCAGCATCATCATTCCGGGAAGGCTGTAGAAGCCGACGATGGCCATGACGATGAAACCGGCTACCAGTCCGCCAATTCCTGCAATTGCTACTTGTTTGTTCATGATAATCTCCTTTTATGGGTCAGGGTTTGTTTAATTACAGTATTAATATATATACATATTTAAATAGGTACAAGTGTGATGTGTATTTTTTTCTTGCGGATGGATTTCCTTTAGTCAGACCGGCGCAAACCGGATGTGGAAGTACCGGCAGGAAGTGCGCAGAGGCTCTACCGGATGAGCGTCAGCTTCTTAGTCCGGACGAAATCACCGGCCTGCAGGCGGTACAGATAGACCCCGCTGGCCAGATGTCCGGCCTCGAAAGCGACCTGATGGCTGCCTGCTTCCTGGCGCGCATCCACCAGGGTGGCCACGCGTTCGCCGAGCAGGTTGTAGATCTCCAGCCGGACCTGTGCCGATTCGGGCAGGTCATAGCGGATGCGGGTGGACGGGTTGAACGGGTTCGGATAGTTCTGTGCGAGCCGGAACGCATCCGGAAGCTCTTCTGCTTCGGTCACTGAGGTGGGGAGTTCACTGCTCAACACGGCAAAGATGGAAAACTCCGTGATATTTTCGGCGTAAACGTACTTTTCTTCGGTGTTGACACCGGTGGTATAGGAGTTTTCAGCGGGACGTGTCCAGCCGCTTTCGCTGTCATAGCGCCAGATTTCCAGGGTGGTTTCATCCCATCCGTCCAGTATTTCCGGATCGTAGTAGAACCGGATGAAATCCACATGCGGTTCGTCGCCGGCAATGGACGAGCCGCGGATATCGGCATGATAGGGAAGCTCCTCGAGTCCGCCGGGCAGCTCATCGGGCGGATCGGCATGGTTGATGCGGACATCGCGCGCCCGGAACGATACGGCTCCACCGTCCAGCATCATGTGCTCGACACTGTTCCCTGTGGATTGCCCCGTGGACTGGAAGTCCATCGTATTGTCGCTCAGGAAGAGGTTGGACAGGGAATTGCCCCTGGCTTCCTGCCACAGATGCACGGCCGTGCCGGCCACACCGCTGACGGCCAGACTGTCGACCACCGTGGAGTCGGTACGCACCGACAATCCGCCCTCTCCGGAAGAAATGACGACATTTCGGAGCTGGTTACCGGGACTGTCGTTGCCGAACTGCATGGCGTAATAGATGGAAGATGTTCCGGCATTGGATATCTCGATGTTTTGGAACAGGTTGTCCGGGCTATTATTGAGCACCGAGATGCCATGATTGCCGGTGCCGTCAATGACCACGTTGCGGAAGACGTTGTCGTGGTCACGGCTACTCAGCGTAATTCCGTTCTGCTCATTGTCGTTCAGCACAATCCCGTCGAACAGATTATAGGCGGCCACACTGATCGAAAGTCCGCTCTCTTCGTTTTCGGTTGCGGTTATGTTGCGAAAGGTGTTTCCCGTGACCCGTCTGTTGAAACGCAGATCCCCAATAAGGAATATCCCGGACATTTCATTGGCATGAAGAAATACATCATCAAAATCATTGTGGTCAGACTCGCCGATGCGTATTCCATGCCATCGGTTGTAGCTGGCGGAGATCTGCTCGAAACGGTTGCTGCGGCTGCTGGTCCGAAGTTCAAAGCCGTACAACCGGCTGCTGTCGGAGCGCACTTCCCGGAACAGGTTGTTGTTGGATGAGATCACGTAGAAGCCATCCCGGTTGTTTATAGAGGCCAGTTGCTCAAACATGTTGCCATTGGAGCCGGAGACATAAAAACCGTAGTGGGTATTGTCGCGGGATGTGATGTGCGAAACCTGGTTGTTTCGGGTAGAGGTGGCGAACCAGATGCCGTTGCGGTTGTTGTAGGCGAGAATGCTGTCCACGACAGAGTCGGAGATGTTCCCGAGTCTGAGACCGTTGGAGGTGTTGTTGCGGGCGGTGATATCGGTGATCCGGCTTTCGTTAAGGTTCGAGGCGAGCAATCCGAGGACCCATCCATCCACAATAATATTGCGGATCTCGATATTGGAAAGCAGCTGTTCGGAGCCATCCACAAAAATTCCCCTGCCGTTTTCCTCACCGATGACTGAGAATCCGTTTCCGTCCAGGGTCACATAGCTGGCCTTGATGATCAGGCAGTCGTCGTCGCCGGTGATGTCCGATTCCAGCACGTAAGTACCGGAGTTGATGATTTCAATACATTCGGATACCATGGTGGTATCGGAGGTTTCGGCCGTGTTACCAATCCGGGCGGCGTCGTCGGCAGCGAAAGCGGGAATTGTCGGAATGAAAAAAGCGAGGAGCAGGATGAATGGTAAAGGGTGTAAAATGGAGGTCTGTATCGTTCTCTTCATAGTCATGGATTTGTTCCTGGTTACTCTCGGCAGCATTTTGCCGCAAGGATATTCAAGGTAGTAATTTAGGTATGGGCATTCAATTAATTTTGTCTATTGACAAAATTGGTTGTGTGCACGAAACAGGCAAATGTGTTATTTTATCAGCCGGGTCAATGAAATCGGAATTAACAAAGTGTTGGTATGGCGACCAGATTACATCGTGCGGGTCTTCTCATTTTGCTGGCTGTTGCCATCGCATCCTGCGCATCTTCGGAGAAAATGCTTCAGCGCGGCCAGTACGACCGGGCTATTGAACGTTCCACGGACCGGCTCATGAAAAATCCGAACAACGAGAAGGAGCTTCGGGTGCTCAGGGAGGCCTTCGAACTGGCGAACACCTTCGACCGGGAGCGGATCGAGTTCCTGGAGATGGAGGGACGCGAAGAGAGCTGGATCGAGATCTACCTTCTGTACGAGCAGCTGAATGACCGCCAAAACAAGGTGCGGCGCCTGCCCTCACAGATCCGCAATCAATTCACTTTCTTCAACTTCAACGAGCAGATCATCGAATCCAAGGCCTCGGCGGCCGATGTGTCCTACCGGCGCGGACTGGATTTCCTGGATCAGGGTGGCAAATACAATGCACGTCGGGCGTTTGCCGAGTTTGAACGTGCGCACAGCATCTATCCGGGGTACGAGGATGTGCTGCGGTATCTCGAGATTGCGGAGATGAGGGGAAGGACACATGCCCTGTTTCTTGTGGAAAACAATTCGGGCATGGTCATCCCGGAATTTTTTGATGCCGAGATCCGCAAGGTGGCGCTCAGCAACCTGAATACCCTGTGGATCCATTTCGACACCTGGGAGAACCAGAGCGTTGACTATGACTATTTCCTCTTGCTCAATATCTCGGAAATCGCGTTTTCACCGGAGAGCATCAACAACAATGCCCGCGGCGTTTCACGGGAGATCCAGGACGGGATGCGTTACGAACTGGACGAGAACGGCAATGTGAGGAAGGACTCACTTGGAAATGACATCCGTGTACCCAACATGGTCACCGTTTCCGCACAGATCACGGAGACCGTACAGCGCAAAGCGGCGCTCGTTGCCGGTTCCCTCGACTTTTACGACACCCGGACCGACCAGCTCATCCGGACGGACAATCTCAGTGTTGAGGCACTCTTCGGGCACACCTTCGCCCGCTATTCCGGCGATCGCCGGGCCCTTTCGGAAGAACACCAGCGCATGATCCGCGGCGAACAAGTGCCGTTTCCCTCGAACGAGGCCATGATGATGGATGCGACCCAGCTCCTCAAGGACAAATCGAAGGCGATCATCCGGGCCAACAGGCGGGTGCTGGAGCGGTAGAGGTTCAGCTGTCGGTTTTATCGGAGTTCAGCCTTCCGGTGGGCTTGAGAATTCTCTCCATCGTAATTGCAGCTCCAAAAAGGCCCAATTTTCGTAGTTTTTCAATCCAGCGATCGGGTTTTAAAACGGAAAAAACCACAAATATGGCTGCAATGATGCCCGTAGCTCGCAGGAGCAATCCGGCCAGTTCTTCCGTCGGGGAACCGCTGAACATAAGAATGGCAAAAACTACGATGAGAGGTAGCCAAAACGCTTTTTGTCGATATTCTCGCCACAGTTTCTGCCACCACCTTTTCTCTTCTTTTTTCTCATAACCATCACTATTCAGGGATTGGTTCAGTGCTTTTTCAAGCAATTTAGGAGGACGTTCTTTCCACTGGAAAAATCCGACAACAAAAAGCGACAGCATGCCTAAAGAAAAGAGATATAGCGTAATCAAAACCGGCAGGGAAACGATGCTGATACCAAACACCTGCTCTATCCTTAGTTGAAGCTCACCATAAGCATCAAACAGTGCGTTTCCCAAAAGCAGATACTGAAAAATGAATCCCTGCACACCTGCCCAGGCTCCCACCAACCAAGCGCCCAGCGAGACTCCAACAGCATTCCAGCCCAAAAGCTTTACAGCCAGCCCAAACAGACTGCCCTGAACTGCAATGGCTACCATCGGCCGAAGCCGGTTGCCTGCAGGCGATAATGCCTTAAGGGCTGCGGATACGTAGGAGACCCAGATCACCATCCACGGTCTGGAAAGTTTGCTTCCGGCAAAAAACAGGATGACTGCCTGGATTATGGACAAGGGCACTCCCCTGAAAGGAATTTTTGTGGCATTCAGGATGCTGCCCAAACTGACCTCAACAACCCCGGCTGCTGCTCCAAACCTGCCAATGCGCTGCCAGTCTCTCGCAGAACTGCACAGAGACGACAATTTTTCCAGTGCTTTCTCCTCCTGGGCGTGAACGATCAGATCAAAGGATTGGCCTAACTGTACCTCTAAATCCTCTTTTGTTTCTTCTCTGATGGATGCTACGATAATTGATGGCCCGATTTTATAGATGTCGTCCCAATATTGCGCAAAACCTTCACCTTTTGATTCTAAAATCCCAAGCTCATCCAGGATGATGACATCAGGTTTATCTGGACTCTGAACTATTTCATCAACCCACTCACCCACCTTGACCCAGGCTTCAGAGTTAAATTGGTAGGGCGGCTTGCCGCTGCCGGTTCTTTCACACAGCAAAACCTCTTCATCACGCAGAGGCCATTTCAATATGTATTTTTGAGCTCCTCTGCCACTTATAAACTTGTCCTCAGCTTGTGCCAGGACCCCGTCAAATAATCGCCCTTCCCTCCTCAAATAGTCCATCAGTTGTGCAAGCAGATACGTTTTTCCACTCCCTCTCTTACCGGTTACGGCAATCAGCCACGGTTTTTGTGATTGCTTTTTATTTTGCGCTCCGCCTGAAACCTTCCTGGAAGGTCCTTCTAAATGCCGCTCATTATGCATAAATCGTCTGAAATAATATTCACCACATATGTGTACAAGTGAGGGGGGGCATCTGCATTTACATTCCACATTTAATGGTCCGTATTCTGACTGAAGATAGATCAATTTGAGATAAATCTACAGGTCTACTTCCATTTCCCCAAGCTTTGAAGATGGGTATTTGCTCATTTTGCTGACCGTTGTGAGGGCATCACTTTATCATTCAAAGCTCAATAGAAGTGATGCCGGGATTTTTGCGGTCCGACGGGAGTGTGTCTTTGAGCGGCCGGATTTTCCGGGAATCGCAAATTTTATTGCCATGACCTGTATATTGACAGCTCATCCTCATCCACAAGATTTTAAAAGTGCAGCAATGGCGAATGAAATAAGGACAGCAATCATCGGATTTGGCAAAGCCGCTCGCGTTTTTCATACTCCGGTGATTCAGACCCTCCCGGAATTCCGGATCACAAAAGTGGTGGAGCGTCATCGGGAGGAATCGCGAAAGTACATTCCGAATGTGGAAGTGATCCGGGAAACGGATGTGCTCCTGGAAGATGATGACATTGACCTGGTGATCATAACCACGCCTAATGACTCGCATCATGATCTGGCCAGGCGGGCGCTGAAGGCCGGAAAACATGTTGTAGTCGATAAGCCATTCACCACCACATCGGCCCATGCTGCGGAGCTGATACAGCTGGCATCACGAAAGAACCGAATCATAACCTGTTATCAAAACCGGCGGTGGGACGGGGACTTTCTGACCGTTCAAAAGCTGCTGGAGAGCGGAAGCCTGGGTCGCCTCGTGGAGTTTGAATCACGTTTTGACCGTTTCAGGAAGGAACAGAATCGGGATGCCTGGCGTGAAGCTCCGGGAGAGGGAAGCGGGGTGCTGTTTGACCTGGGCCCGCACCTGATCGATCAGGCGCTGGTACTGTTCGGTGCGCCGGAGATGATAACGGCTGACATAAGAAGTCAGAGAGATGAGGCGGTGACCGATGACAGCTTTGAGCTGATATTGCATTATGACAGACTCAAAGTGTCCCTGAAAGCCGGCATGCTGGTGCGCGCGGAAATTCCTCGGTTTCTGCTGCAAGGTACCAATGGATCGTTTATAAAATACGGAATGGATCCGCAGGAAAATGCCCTGAAAGACGGCCGTTCCCCGGATGAACCGGAGTGGGGTGCCCAACCGGAGCATATGTGGGGAAAACTGGACACGGAAATAGAAGGGATGCACTATTCAGGCCTGGTGGAAACAATACCCGGAAATTATCGCGGCTACTATCAAAACGTGGCCGATGCCATATCTGGCCGCTCAAAGCCAATGATCAGAGCGGCAGACATGGTGTTGACAATCCGGATCATTGAACGGGCATTCCAGAGCAGTGATGAAAAGCGGACGGTCCCCATTTAGAATGAAATGGAAATCCGTGAGATATTA
>SKYW01000300.1 GCA_007127695.1 Balneolales bacterium
AGGACCGGCAGCTCGTCAATGGCATTGGGTATCTCTTGTGGATGTATCTCTGCCGGCGTCAGGCGGGCCGACCGGACCCGCAACCGTGCAACCGGCTCCTTCCCGCCCTGATGATCTTCGCCGATCTCGATATCGGCGCCCATTCGTTGCAGGATATGCATTGCGGCGCAGCGTGTCGGATTCACTCCCGTTGCGGGCAGAACGATCTCCGAACCGGGAACAATGGTCCCGGCCACCCGCCAGAATGCCGCAGCGGAAAAGTCGCCCGGAATTTCCAGGTTTTGGGAGGAAATGGCATGCTGCCGGCTGCTGGTGATGACATTAGCCTCCTTCTGGCGCTCGACGGGCAGTCCGAGCATTATTTCGGTGTGATTGCGCGTGGCAACAGGTTCCAGAACCCGCGTCGGCTCCTTCCCGAACAACCCGGCCAGCAGCACGCTCGACTTGAGCTGGGCGCTTGCCACCGGCAATTGGAAGCGAATGGACTGAAACGGTTTTTCGCGGCGGATGTCCAGCGGCGGCAGCCCGCCATCTGCCGATCGGATATCAGCCCCCATCCGGGACAATGGATCCATGATGCGCTTCATGGGACGGCGTGAAAGCGACGCATCGCCCATAAGTCTTGCAGGGATCCCCGCACCGGCGAGGATTCCGGCCAGAAGCCGCATGACGGTCCCCGAATTGCCGCAATCAACCGGTTCTGTCGGGATCCGGATATCATCGCGACCCGTGCCGGTTATCAGGACCTCATTGCCGTTGTGCATCACATCGGCGCCAAGCTGGCGGATGCATGAGAGCGCGGTGAGGGGATCCTCGGCCGTGGGATAGTTGGTGATACGGGATGGTCCGGTTGACAGCAGGGCAAACAGAGCGGACCGTTGTGCGATGGATTTGTCAGCCGGCAAGGTAACTGTCCCTTCAAGTCCTTCCGCAGGTGCAACCGTTTGTCTCATCAGGCGCCCATATCCTTACAGTTTTTCGGATGCCCTGCGTGCAAATTCGGTATCGGGGAATCGCTCGATGACATCACGCAGCGTCTGGTTTGCCCGGCCGGTATGCCCCATCTGACGGTACGACTCCGCCGTAGCCAGCATCGCACGGGCCACCCATTCGTCAAACGCACTGTAGAGGGCGCTTACCCGGGCGTAGGCCTCTATGGCCGCCTCATGGTTCCGGCGCGCCTGCTCCACATTGCCCAGGTAATACTGCGCTTCTGCCCCGTTCCCCAGCGTGCTGGCATCCGCCACTTGCTGAAAATACTGCCGCGCATCCATCAGCTGTCCGCGCTGCATTGCCACCCGCCCTTTGCCTATCAGCGACTGCTCATGGCTGGCACGGCGCTCCAGCGCGCTGCTATACGCATCATTGGCACGGTTCAGGTTCCCGGCCGACAGGTGCGCATCCCCAAGGAAAGCGAGGGCTTCGACCTGGAGCCGGCCCTGGCGTTCAACCAGTGTTTCGAGCGCACTGATGGCATTTTGATGACGCCCCCTTTCAAGTTCGAGCCGCCCGATATGCAGCAACGCAGGATCCATCCTGTCGGACCGCGGATATCCCTCCGTTATTTCACGCCAGGCGGCAATGGCCTGGTCGCGCTGCCCCATCTGCTCATGCGCCTCGGCAATATAATACCACGCTTCTGGGATCATCGATTCTTTGGTCGTCACACGTATATAGTGCCGGAAGGAACCGACCGCTTCCTGATAGTCGCCGGCCCGGAGCAGGTTTTCGGCCTGACGGAACCGGAGCTGGTCGGCCGTACCGGTCTGCGGATGCCGGTTTAGAAACTCTTCCAGGATATCCAGGCTGGTATCTTCCTCGCCGGCTGCCAGCTGAGCGAACTGAATGCCATTGACCGCATCCACCACCAGGGGGCTCTGCGGCCAGGACTCCATGAGCTCCCGGTAGGCATTGATTGCCATTTCATATTCTCCGGCATTATAATAGGCGTCCCCGATCTGATATTGTGCACGGGCGGCCCAGTCAGTGCGCGGGTACCGGTTGATGAGTTCATGAAATTCCTGGATCGCCTGATCGTAGTTGCCGATCTGGAAATAGATGTATCCAATGTTATACTGCGCCTGTTCCCGAAGCCGGCTGTACGGGTAGATGCGGATCAGCCGCCGGAAGTTTTGTACCGCTTCAAAGGATTCCTCGTTCCGGTAATGACTGTTACCAATCTGGAAGATGGCATAGTCGCCGCCAGGCTCGGCGCCAACGGCACCTTCGTAGTTGCGGATGGCCTCTCCGTAGCGGCCCAGCGCATAATAGGAATCCCCCAGCCGCAGCTGCGTATCAATGTCATAGGGAAACAGCGCCATGGGAGGCGGCTCATGATCCGATTCAAACAAGGAAAAGTACCTGATGGCCTGTTCAAACTGCCGGATGTTGAAATGAGCCCATCCAAGCGAATAAACAGCGGCACCGGCAAAGCTATGATCGGGATAGCCCTCCAGGAAGCGCTCAAACTGCCGGATGGCATCGTTCCAGCGCCGCAAATTGTAGTAGCTGTCGGCACTCCAGAAAAGGGCTTCGGCGGCCAGCTCGCCGGATGGCTGGTCGCGGTAGACAGCTTCAAAGGCGCGTGCAGCCTCACGGTAGGCATGGTTTTCATAGAGGACCCATGCCCGCTGGAACTGCGCCTGCCGTTTCATGTCGGGATCCACATCAGCTGTCTGCTCGGCAATTTCGAATGCCTGCACCGCACGGGAAAACTCGTTGTTGGCAAAGTAGGCTTCCCCAAGCAGGGAATAGACTTTGCCCGGGTCTTTCAGTTGCGCATCGCTGCGCACCAGTTGCTGCAGCACTTCAATGGCCAGATCATAACGGCCAAGCTCAAAAGCGGTGAGCCCCCATTCATAGTAGGCCTCCTCCACCCAGAAGCCGGTCCGGTAACTGTCCCCGAACTTGCGGAACGCCTCCAGCGCCTGGTCGTAGCGGCCGCCCAGCTTGCGATTGATGGCCTCGTAGTACCGTGCCTTTCGGGCAAGCTCGTCCCCACCCAATGCCGCCTTGGCAAACGAGTCCGCCGCCCAGTGAAACACATGCTGCTTGTGATACACCCAGCCCAGACCGTAGTGCGCGGGTCGGGCCTGCATCTCGTCGCGGCTCAGGTTGATGTAGCGGCGATACTGCGCGGCGGCCTGGTCAAATTCCCCGAGGTAATTGTGACTCTCGGCAATCAGCAGGACCGCTTTCAGCAGGACCTCATCCTCCAGATAGGCCAGCTCGCTTCGGAGCGACTGGATGGCATCCTGATACCGCTCCTGGCGATAGTACATCTCCCCCAGCGCCGTTCCGATCTGGCGCGTCTGGGGATGGGTGGGATACCGTTTTCTCAGATCCTCGAATACCTCGGTGGACCGGTCAAAATCTTCCTTGTCCAGGTAAAGCTGACCGCGCGAGTAAAGCGCCCTGGGAGCCCATTCTGAATCGGGATAACGATCCGCCAGCTTTCCGTACAGGGCGGATGAGGTGTCCGTGCTGTCCATGGCGCGGGCCGACTCCGCCATCCAGAACAGCAGACGGGACTTGTTTTTGTCTCTTGTCTCCACGTGATACG
>SKYW01000108.1 GCA_007127695.1 Balneolales bacterium
CAGAAGACCCTTGAGGGCATGGCCAAGCGGATCCCTGCCGGAAATATCCGCATGGTGACGGAAAACATTGCCGGCGGCATCACGCGCTCGGCAGAGGTCATCGATCCCTGGATGGCGCGAAGCGAAGTAGGTGCCATGGTGGCAGCCGTCAGGGGCGGCCGGGAAACCGGCGTCACGATGCGCGAATTCCGCGGTACGTTTATTGAACATGCCTCCTATGCATTCCAGCAAAATACGCAAGAGCAGACCGTCCGCGATTTCCTGGACCAGGCGCTCACGGCCAATGTCGTTGAGCGCCATGCCATCGCCTCCGTAGCCGCAGGGCTGAGGGCGCTCCCCGAAATGCCAACTACGCAGGCTGATCCCGCTACCAGTGTCCGGTTGCTGGTCAGGGCGCTGGATGCCGGATTCACTTCCGGTGAGATCCAGCAGCTTCCCGATGCGTTCCGTTCGGCTCAGTTCCACAGCGAACTTCCGGCTGACCGTGTAGCTCGCGGCCTGGATCACCAGCTGCTGGAAAACATACCGGCTGCCCATATCCTGCAAAACCTGTTCCAGGGGAATGTCGGTGGAGGTCCACCGGGATTTACCCCGCCCGGCCTGGAAAACAGGAAGGACCGGGGCTCTGACAGGGGACGGGGCCGCAGACCACCGACGCCGCCGCCTTTTCAGGATTGATTCAGCTTCAAGGCCAACAATACCATCTCCTTTTATAGAACGCTTCATCACGCAGTTCACCTGTCCGACTCCATGTAACGGCTGATTCATCCGGTAAGCCCTGGCGCAGCCAGTTTTTAACGGCTGATTCATCAGACATATCTCCTTCCGGCAGAACCGCATCTTGCACATCCGCATCCTGCAGTTCATACCCTGAATTGCGCATTCCGGAATCCGGGATCGTTTTCACAGCCCCACTTGCCGCGCTGATCCGAACACGTAACCGGCGCATTGCCTCCGCTTTCGAACCTGTTGAAAGCCAGTTTTTTTACAAGGAACAGAAAAGGCGGCTTTTTTTGTAACCTTTTCCGGTCGCAGGCGTCATACGGGCAGATTGCAAACAAAACGAATGAATCCACGGCGGGATGCCGTGCAAAGATCATCCCATCCAATGAAACCTACAGGCCCCAGCTATTAAGAAACATTTGTCAGAATAGAATTATGTCAGAAAAGAATTACTTCAGACTTGCGGCTTATTCCCTTGAACATGAAATGAAGGATACCTTTACGTTTGAGAACGTACAATGGAATCCGGGAAAAGTTAAGCTCGAACAGAATTACCCCAATCCATTCAACCCGGTGACTGTCATCCGGTTTGAAATTCCGGAAGAATCCCGGGTCAACCTGAAGATCTACAACGGTCTGGGCAAGCTGGTGGCCGTACTCAAGGATGACGTGATGCCTGCCGGATCCTATGAAGTGGCATGGGATGCATCCCTGATGCCCGGCGGCAACTATCACTACAAGCTGCAGGTCAATCGCAGGATTTTCACTAAAACGATGACACTCATAAACTGAAATTCATTGACATGAAGAACAAAATCGATTTCAAACGTCATTTTTCAACATCCATTGCAGCCATGCTGCTGCTCTTTTTCACCATGTCCGCGTGCGACCAGGGCCTTGACAATCCCGGCACGTTCCGGGTGGTACTGCATGACAATCCCGGTGAATTTGAAGAAGTATGGATCGAAGTCCTGCGCGTGGAGGTGAACAACCTGGATGATGAGGAGAACGGCTGGCAGGTGATCAGTGAGCCGGGGGAACATTATGATCTGCTGACGCTGGTGAACGGAAACCAGGCTGTGCTGGCCGACACCGAGCTGGAAGCAGGCACCTACCGTCAGATCCGCCTGATCCTTGGTGATGACAATTACGTGGTGGTGAACGGTGGCACTTATGGCCTCAAAACCCCGTCCGCCCAGCAGACCGGTGTCAAACTCAACATTGATGCTGAAATCCAGCCTGGAATTACCTATACATTGGGCCTGGATTTTGACGTGAACAAGTCCATTGTCAAAAGAGGAAATGCCCCGGTGCCGGATCCCTATCTGCTCAAGCCGGTGATCCGCGCCTATGCCCAGGCCGCAACGGGTATCCTCAGCGGTGTGGTGGATCCGTATGTGGAAGGGACCATGGTCTCGACCGAAGTGGAAGACGGAACAGTATCCACCTTTGTGGAAGAAGAAACCGGTGCATTCAAACTGATCGGACTTCCGACAGGAGTTTATGACATCGTAGTCGATGCAGGTGAGGATTACGATCCTGTCACCGTGGAAGGCATAGAAGTCGTGGCAGGAGAGACCACGGATGTGGGTGTCATCGACCTGGTGGACAATGACAACGACAATGACAACGACAATGACAATGATGACAATGAAGAATAACGAGAGACGCTGCGTTGAGCGCACATTATTTTAACTATTTATCATAAGATCCAACAAATGAACAGATGTTTCACATATAAAAAAGGGACCAACAGAGACCGGTCCCTTTTTTTTATGGCCATAAAAGCGGCCGTGGCGCTGGCTGTTCTTCTCGCGCCGTTGGAAGTCCGGGCGATGGCAGGTATTGATGATCCGGTCATGAAGCGCGCAGTGGACGCGGGTGTCGATGCGGAACGGATCGAGCGCCTGGCAAATCGGGCGCAAAGCCGGGATATGACACCGGCTCAGCTTGAGCAGATCCTGTTGCCGGTCGTTTCACTTGCTGAAATGGGCCTTCCATACGATCTGGTGATGCAAAAGGCGGCAGAAGGGCTGTCCAAGCAGGTTCCCGCTACCGGTATTCTGCTCGTTCTCGATCACATGCAGGGCAGCATGGTGCGCTCTGTCGCCATAGTCGATCCATGGATGGGGCGCCGGGAGGTGCAACATCTGATCGAGGCGGGAAGAGGTGCGAGAACCACGGCGGAAGCAACCAGGCAGTATCGGGGCATGCTGCTTGAGAGCGCCTCACATTCACTGCAGAACAATACGGATGATGGCTTGCTCCGCGAGTTTCTGGAGGAAGTGGTATCCACGGATATCATGACAAAGGGCGGCCTGGCATCCATTGCGGCCGGGTTGCAGGCACTTTCCGAAATGCCCATGACAAAGGAAAATCCCGGCCTGAGCATCCGGCTGCTGGTTGGCGCGATGAATGCCGGCTTTACCGCTTCTGAGATCCGGGAGCTGCCGCATGCGTTGCATTCGGCACATTTTAACAGCCGCCTTGCCATGGAAAGAATTGCCGGGGGCATGGATATGCAGCGGTACGAAAACATCCCCGCAGTACATATCATGGAATATCTTTTCCAGGGGAACACCGGTGGAGGTCCGGCCGGTTTTCAAGCTCCGGATGTGCCGCGGGACCGCGAATCGGATCGGAGCAGGGACAGAATGCCCCCTGTTCCGCTACTGCCATAGTTTGTTACGATACCCGCCCCTGTACGTGCCCGGCTCTGAGCCGGTCTGTGACATGGATGGCAAAAAAACCTGTAACCTTTTGAAATAGCAAGCGTCATACGGTCAGA
>SKYW01000254.1 GCA_007127695.1 Balneolales bacterium
CATCACAAATATGTTGCGGGGTCTTGAAATCGGGCTCGCCCTGGCTCAGGGAGATGACCGATTTTCCTTCGCGCTGAAGTTCCTTGGCGCGACCTGAGATTTTCATCGTTTCCGAAGGCGCGATGGCCTGAACACGTTTCGCTATCATGGCAGAATGATCTGATTAGTACAACCGATTAATAATGTTTTTTAAGAGAAGGGAATACAGTCCTGCACACTGTGTGCAAATTCGAAGCAAGATACAAAAGTAGACATGCAGTTTCCAAGGCTGCCGGGAAATTCGGGAAAAATGGAGATGCATTACTTCGTAGCAGCCGTGAGCGTGCAATCTGTGAGCGTGCAATCCGTCAGCGGTACTTGTTTTTCAGCGCCTCGGCTACATTTGCCGGGACAAAATGGCTGACATCACCTCCCCAGTAGGCGATTTCACGCACCAGCGAGCCGGAAACGAAGGTCAGGTGCTCGCTGGGCATCAGGAAAATGGTGTCGATATCCCGACCGAGCTTGCGGTTCATGAGTGCCATGCGGAATTCATATTCATAATCGGAAAACTGCCGGACGCCCCGAATCAGGGTTTTTACGTTTTTCTCATGCGCAAAATCCACAAGAAGGCCCGTGAACTTTTGGATATCGACTTTTTCGGACCAGGTTTCCTGGCTGATGCTTTCCCGGATCAGGGAAATCCGTTCGTCAGGAGTGAAAATGGAGTTTTTACGGGTGTTGACGGCAATGGTGATAATGACTTTGTCAAACAGGTTTGTGGCACGTTCCAAAACGTCAAGATGACCGAAAGTGATGGGGTCGAAAGAGCCGGGATAGATAACTTGCACGATTGATTCCTCGGGATTATGTGATCATGTATCAGGAAGGTCCGGGTGGTCAGGGCTCATCCACCAGGCGGTCGGTTTGTATGTCGGTCTTGCGTCCGCCGGAGTTGTGTTCGCTGCCGGTGTCCTGGTCGGCCCGAAAAATGGTTACAATGGTGCGGCCGTATGGTTTGACGAAGACACATTTGGGGTGTTCTCCGAAATGATGCCTCTTGTCATGCTCAAGGATGAACCAGCCGTCCGCTTTGAGCCAGCCCTCTTGCAGGACGATCTCCGGGAGTCGGGTCATTTCAGGATATTCGTAAGGGGGGTCTGCGAAGACGATGTCGAATGGACTGGGCGGTCCGCCAAGGAAGGTTTCGACGGAAGAACAGATGATATGCGCCTGCTTTTCCACACCGAATAGCCGCGCGGTTTTTTCAATATGCTCTGTGGCAGCGGAGGAGGATTCCACGAAGATCACTTTCGATGCACCGCGGGAGATGGCTTCAAACCCCAGGTTGCCCGAGCCCGCAAAAAGATCCAGGATGATACTGCCGGAGAGATGTTTGCGCACTTCGATGATTGAGAAGATACTCTCTTTGGCACGGTCTGATGTGGGTCGCATGTCGACATGCGCAGGAACGGTGATCTTTCTGCCTTTCAGTGTTCCGGTGATGATCCGCATGGGTCAGTAGACTGATAACAGTGTGGCAGGAAATGCTCGCTCAAGCGGGAAGCTGAACGTTTCTTCCTCGGCAGAGAGTCCCATTTTCTCCAGGGAATCCATCACTATGATCTCCGATGCATCATCCCAGTATGCCTGGAGTTCTTCTGTGACACTGCCGGCTTCTCCGCCATAGACGAGGACCTGTTCATGCATACCAAGCAGCCAGTGAAGGTGGGATGCGTGCTGGAGCCAGAGGTAGGGCAGGTCAGAAATATCGTTGAAGGTGATATAGGTGGCAGCCCGCAGTTTGCCCAGCAGGAATGATGCGATGCTCAAAATACCTTTGCTGCAGGAAACGGTCATGAATGAGCCGTGGAAATGGCTGATTCCCATCCACTTTTCACCAATCTGAAAATCGGAATAAAGATTGCCGTTAACAGGGCCATTGACGAGGAAAGAAAACGATTCCAGATGCTGTTTTTTGCGGACTTTGAGCAACTTGAAATCACGGTTGCTGATCGCGTGCCAGTCAGGCGCGATGCGTTTCATCTCCGTTCCCTGCATGAGTATGTTGAGATGTGCCTGGCGCTCATCTTCCTGATCGGAGACCGACTTGGGTACAATGCTCCAGCATTCGAGCTGCGGCGGATACAATACGCTTATTTCGGTCACATCCTCCTCGCGTATCAGCTTTCCAACGGTATCGCAAAGACCCGGAAAGGTGTCCGGGTCGCGACGGGTGAGGGAGTCAATCAGGTCAAAATTGAAATCAATCTGCCCGATCCGCTCAACGAACGCCGGTTTCGCCGAGGCAGATACGGCATAGCAGAGCTTGTTGGCATCAAAGGCAACTCCAAGTCGCGCATCCGGTTCCGGCATGGCATTCGGATTAGTTCCAGTTGGTGGCGTTCAGGAGGGTGGTGCGCTCCAGCGAACCGATGGCATCGTCAGTGTCAGGATCTTCCAGCAGATAGATGTTTGGCCGTAACGTATCGTTAAGGGCGTACTGAAAACGGTTGCCGGTCCTGGGAGAATAGATCAGCGAGTCGGGGTTGTACTGGTGAGGGGGGCGAAACTCGAAAAGGGAGTCACCTTTTTCAACCATATCCCCGTCGGTTTTAAGCCATTCAACCAGATCGTCAAGGGTTTGCGGGAAGTGATTGTTCCTGCGTTGATGCTCCACAAGGGCATCACGTGTGACGCTGAGCCTGTGCCGGACCTGTTCGGTTACTTCCCGTTGCTGCTCAATTTTTTTGTACGGTGATGTGATGGAATCATAAAGCAGCCAGGCGAGGACAATAATGACAACGGCAAGTACGGCGCTGATGATTCTGTTACGGTTATCTATATTCATTTTTCTGAGTGCTGAAATGTTTGTTGAATCTGTTCAGGGCACACTGTTATTGAAGGCATACATTTGATTCCGAAAATACATCCGGCAGTGAAGATATGCAACAAATCATTGTGTTCCCGATAGAAACGACACAGAAGCAGATGTATTTTGGAATATTGCGGCGCTCGTGCGGAAGCTTTCGATTGAAAAATGCATTTCTGTTGTTTGTTTTGTAGCTTTGTGCCTATGGAAAAACTGATTTCACTGATCCGCGACATAGCCAGGGTTCCTTCATTTTCCTCGTATGAGGAGAATATCCATGATCTGATATTCCGCTTCATGGAATCCGTTCCCGGAGCGAATGGAGAACGTGTTCCCGACAACAACCTCGTTTTTCAGGTGCCCGGGGATGACAGCCGGTCACCGGTGGCGCTTACGGCTCATCTTGACAAGATCAATCATTTTGGCACTTCTCCACCCGAAGCACTGCCGTTTGAGCAGGACGAAGAGCGGCTTATCGGGCAGCTGGATAATGCCGTTGGACTGGCTCTATGCATCTCCCTTGCGCGGCTCAGCGCCGAGCGATCCTTTCCGCCGCTCATGCTTCTTTTTTCGGAAATGGAAGAGAGTTTTGGCCTGAAGAACCATCCACACCTGCTCAAAAATGAGGGTAAGGGGCTTTATCACGGCATGGGAGCCGAGCGTATCTCACGGTATCTGATCCGGGAACATCTGTTGCCATCTGCGGTGATCACGCTGGATACCACACCCCTGTTCAAGGGGGATCCGGGAGTGGCGCTGTACAGCGGGCATTGGGAGTTCACCGGCCAGCAGCCGACAGACAGGGAGCGTGAACGCACCGATCGGGTCCGTGACCAGTTTCTGTCCATCGATCCCGACCTGTTTCTGTCCAACAATACGAATGACTACCTTCACTACGGGGCAGAGCTGAACAGGGACGGGCAAACAGATATTCCTTCGCTGGCTCTGGAGCCGGCCATATTCCCCTATCACCAGAAAAACGAGGCGGTGTATCTGAAGGATATTGCCCGCGTTCACGACATCATGGTCCGGTGGCTTGAGCGGTCCGGTCAAGGTATTTGATCTGATATTTTCGTACCTTGCGGCATTGTAATGATTCACCGATAAACCAAGGTTTCAACACCCATGCTTTACCAGGAAAAGTTTTTTTACCTCTGCCATGTGCCATTGAGCGCCGAAAGTCCAAAAGATGTCGATATCGTCCAGAAGGCAGCGGATTCGGGAGAATTCTCGCAGCTCTTTGAAAAGTACGAACAGCTTCGCTCGCACGCCTTCAATGAGGACGGACTTTACAGTGTGATCCGTGCCGATGACATCTATATCCTTATCCGGACCGGATCGCCGGAGGATGCCCGTGCGGAGGCTTTTGAGGAGGCGCGGGCCGGACTCATCACCAATCTTGAGCATCGGGTGATGCAGAACAAGGACAAGAACGCCGTTGAGATCCTGAGAAATGTCCATAATGTGGAAATGAGCATCTGAGATCCATGACAGCCGAACGGTCCGATCCGTTAAAGCCCGGGCTTCTCGCTCTTTCCGAGGAGATCGTGGACCTGTCTGACCGCCTTGAAGAAGCGGAAGCTGGAAAAGATGACCGGGAAACACATTACTGTGTGAAACGGCTGCGCAGCATCGGCGACGAACTGGTGGATTACCTGGAGCAGGCCGGCGGCGACGATCTGGCTTTTGCACGGTTCATGATGGGGTCGGTCTGCAGTCTTCTCGGATTTTGGGAACAGGCGGAATCGTCCTACCGGGGAGCACTTGAAACCTGGCCCGACCACGTGGGACTCCTCAATGAATTGTTTGATGCCCTGGTGGCGCAGCGAAAATATGCCGAAGCGGAAACGGTGATCCGGCAAAGTATCCGTCATGGCGGGGAAACGCCGCTCATACTCCGGAATCTCGCTGCTGTGCTGATGCACCTGAAAAAGATCGATGAGGCAAGGATCGTGATGATCAACTGTACCGCCCGGTTTCCCGATGACGTTGAGAGCCGGGCTTTTTTGAAGCAGCTTGACTCACCTGTTTCGAGTTAAATGCCGATATCATGAAAAAGAAGAAATGGTATGTAACGCTGAATGCCCGATCCCGGGCTGAGATCCTGTATGAGGACTCCCAGGTGATAGCGGTCAACAAGCCGGCTGGTATCCTGACGGTACCCATTCCCGGTATGAAGTCGGCAAACATGCAGGAGGCCCTGGACCGTTACCTTGAGTCTCAAAAGCGCAAGGCTCAGACAGTGCATCGCATTGACAGGTATACAAGCGGCGTGGTGCTGTTTGCCAAGAGTACCCGGGCACGGACCCGCCTGATGGAACAGTTCCGGAATCATCAGCCGGCCAGGATCTACCTGGCGCTGGTGCGCGGCGTCCCGGATCCACCCGAGGGAGAGCTCGTTCACTACATGAAACGCATCAAGGAAGGGTTTCGCAATGTCATTGTTCCGGAAGGGGATCCCGAAGGGACCAAAGCACGGATGTTGTACCGGGTCGTCGAGCCGTTTCGTGATACGTCGCTGGTAGAGGTGGCCCTGGATACCGGCCTGAAAAACCAGATCCGGGTGCAGCTTGCGGAAATCGGCCATCCCACTGTCGGTGACCGCCATTATGCCAGTGACGAGCAGGAGGAGAAGCTGATCGACCGGCAGGCGCTTCATGCGTCCCGTCTGGAATTCCACCACCCGGCAACGGGGGATATCGTTGGTTTGGAGGCGGAAATGCCCAAAGATTTTAAGCGGCTTATCGCGTATTATAGAAGCAGGTGAGAAGCAGTGTCAGAACGAATTGACCATGGCAAATGTTGATCGAATGACAGCTCTGAACAAATAGGTTTCAACCTGTAATGATTAATTGAAACAAGCAGAAAAAAGGAGACGATTATGAGTACACTACTGGATAAGTCCGAAAGTATCAATATTGGCATAACCGATGAGCAGCGCAGCGAAATTGCAGAAGCACTTGGCCATCTGCTGGCCGACTCGTACATGCTCTACCTGAAGACGCATAATTACCACTGGAACGTGACCGGTATGAACTTCCAGTCCCTGCACGCCATGTTTGAGGAGCAGTATACGGGACTTGCTCAAGCTATCGACGATATTGCCGAGCAGATCCGTTCGCTGGGACATTTTGCTCCGGGGTCCTTCAAGGAGTATTCCAAAATGACCACAATCACGGAAGAAGAGGGGTTGCCGGATGACCGCACCATGGTAAAAAAACTGCAGGAAGCCAATGAGGCAGTGATTCGTACGGCCCGCAAGGCCTTGCCGGCTTGTGAGGAGGCGGGAGACGAAGCCACCCTTGACCTGGTGACCGAGCGCATCCGCACACACTCGAAAGTGGCATGGATGCTGCGCAGCCATCTTCAGTGAGATTCCGAAAGTTGAGGAATCTGTCCATTGAAACCTCGTTACAAAATACGGATTCATGAAAAAAGGCAGGCTGACATTGTCGGTCTGTCTTTTTTTGGATGGAGCACCAGCAGAGGGGGAAAGCACTGCGTTGTCTGGATAAATCCTTGAATATTACGTACTTTATTTGTCAACGCCAGATGGTGTCCACGTGCCGTGTCATCACCGGGGGATAGGGACAGAACAGGACGATCTTGCAGCGGCTGGTAAAGTCTGCTTCAGAAAAACGTAACAAACAGAGTAACTACACAGTTACAGGAGCTTATCATGGAAAATCTGGGAACCATTCAAGAAATCGTTGCCGAGGTGGTGGTGCCGTATGGGCTCCATGTCCTTGGCGCCATTATCATACTTATCATTGGTTGGCTGATCGCCAACTGGGCGGGCAAGCGTGTCAGAAAGGCTTGTGACAAATCGGAACGTATCGACAATACCCTGACGCCCATTCTTTCGCAGACGGTGAAAGTCCTCATTCTGATAGCCACGGTGATAGCCGTGCTTAACCGGTTCGGTGTGGAAACCACGAGCCTTGTCGCACTTTTGGGTGTGGCCGGACTTGCCGTTGGCCTGGCCTTGCAGGGTACATTGAGCAACTTTTCCGCCGGAGTGATGCTGATGCTTTTCCGCCCGTTCAATGTCGGCGATGCGGTCAACATCAGCGGGGTTATGGGCGTGGTGGATGAAATCGGCCTGTTTTCCACGCAAATGCATACGTTTGACAATATTTTCATGATCATCCCGAACACCAATATTTGGGGTGCCAATATTTCGAACTTTTCGACCAATCCCACTCGCCGGATCGATTTGGTCTTCGGTATCAGCTACACCGATGACATGAACAAAGCCATGAAGATCATACGGGAAGCTCTGGATGCCGATGAACGAGTCCTCAAGGATCCGGCACCCATGGTGGCTGTTGGAGAGCTTGGTGACAGTTCCGTCGATATATTTGTGCGGCCGTGGGCAAAAGCCTCCGATCTCTGGCCTACCCGGTTTGCACTCATAAAGGATATCAAAGAGCGATTTGACAAGGAAGGCATTTCCATTCCGTTCCCGCAGCGGGATGTGCACCTGTTCCAGGAAGAGAAAGCAAAGAAATAGTTATAACAACAAATACAGTCGTCCATTAGTAAAGTTTGGCAGTAGCTATGCAGTATTATAACAAGAAAACGGTTCTGGTTTCCGGTGCTTCATCGGGAATCGGGATCGCTTTTTGCAAGGAACTGGCATCATATGGTGCCAATCTGGTGCTGACCGCCAGAAGAAAAGACCGTCTTGACGCCCTTGCCAGGCAATTGAGAACCAGCTACGACTGTGAGGTAACGGTTATCCCGTGTGACCTTTCGGATCCGGCTGGACCCGAAGCGCTGGTTCGGGATATTCGCGACAAGGCAATTGCAGTCGATATCGTAATCAACAATGCCGGATTTGGATTTAACGGCACTTTTCTGCACGGCTCGCCTGAAAAATACCAGCAGATGATGCAGGTGAACATGGCTTCGCTTGTCATGCTTACGCGTCTCTTGCTGCCCGATATGGTACGCAGGGGCAGCGGAGGGATTTTGAATGTCTCATCCATGGCCGGGTTTCTGCCAATCCCCTATTTTGCAGTCTATTCTGCTACCAAGCAATTTGTCATCAATATCAGCTGGAGCCTGTGGAAAGAGTTGCAAGGCACCGGAGTCCATGTGAGTGCCCTGTGTCCCGGCCCCGTGGATACAGAGTTCATGGAGGTGGCCCGGGTGGACAGGAAAAAGGCTGCTTTCCGGGGAACGCAGTCCCCGGAATCGGTGGCATCCCGTGGCCTGAGGGGGCTGGCAGAAAACGCTCCCCTGAAAGTCTCGCGATCATTTTTACGCATCGCCTATTTGCTCAGCAAGTGGGTGCCTGTGCGTCTCGGACTGATAATCGGTGGTATGGCCATGAAAAAATAGGTCCATATCTGTCCAAAACAGGAAAATAATTTACTCTTGCAGTTTTTTTTATTATTCTTTTAAGCTCAAAAATTTATCAGTTTATGCCTTGAACCTGATCCCGGTCCGCCAAAAGCAATTACCGGCCAACAGCGGGTTGCCGTGTGACTGTTCGGTCATAAGTGCTGTATTATTATAATCCGTCTCTCAGTGATATTAATGGAAAACGAGTACGCTATCGTTACGAATGATGGTCGCATCCTCCAGAAGGACAATGCGATTTTTCAGGGTAAAGAGCTGGCAAATGTGGATCCCGCCGATGCACAGGAGGCTCTTCGCTATTTCAACAACCAGTTTTCAGGAATCGAGAAGCATGTAGATACCTATCTTGATTCGATCCGTGACGAGGTTCGCGGACCGGAGCTTCTTGAAAAGCTGCAGGGACTTCGGGAAGAAGTGATCTCTGTACGGGCTGTTGGCGACTTTGAAACGCTTGTTGCAAAAATTGATGCGGTGATCCGGGAGTGTGGCGCGGATGATACGGAAATCGTTGTCGAGGAAACAGCGGCGGAAGCAGAGGGTAAGCCTGGGCCGGTGACCGAGCCGGCGGAGCAAGAGGAGGCGGAGTCGAAATCCGAGCCGGCGGAGCAAGAGGAGGCGGAGTCGAAATCCGAGCCGGCAGAGGATGATACGGTAAAAGAATATCCGGAATCATTGTCCGCACTGGTTGAGCTGGCTGACAAAGCCGATGAAATTGTAAAGGGGGGCAACTGGCAGCAGATGCAGTCGGAACTGGATAATATCCGGTTCAAATGGGATCAGATTTTGGAGGCGGAACCGGCGCTTGCTTCCGAGGCAGGTTACAGAGAGCTTGGAGATCGCGTCGAAGCCGCCCGGAAAAAAGTGACTGAAAGAAAGGCGGAATGGCTCGAAAAGCGTCGGGAGCGCCGCAAGGAAAACCTGGACAAACGTGCGAAGATCATAGATCAGCTACAGGACATCATCGACAGGAAGAGATGGCAGGCATTCAAGCAGGTCGGTAATCTGTCGAATCGCTGGGAAGACATAAAAGATGTGCCCAAAGAGCCTGAGGCCGAAGAGCAGGAAAAAAAATACGAGGAGTTGATCCGGGAGTTCAATGACAAGAAGGTAGCCTTTCTGGTCAGGAAAGCACAAAAAGAAGAAGAGAATCTGGTCGGGAAGCTGGCAGTGCTCGACAAGCTCAACCAGGTCATAACATCGGTCGGACCGGATACGGAGAACTGGGAGCAACGGGACAGGGAAATCGAGGAGCTATCCCGTCAGTGGCGTAAGATCGGCCACGTCCCGGGTGAACAGTCTGATACCATCTGGGAGCGTTTCAAGTCTGTCCGTGACCAGTACTTCACCAAAAAAATGGAGTACAACAATGAGTTTCGGGCACAGACCATGAAGAACATTCGCAAGAAAACACGTCTGTGTGAACTTGCGGAAGAACTACTGGAAGAAGAGGATCTGGCTGTCGCCGTCAGGGAGATAAACAATCTCCACAAGAAATGGAAGAAAATCGGGCCGATTCCCAAAGAAAAAAATGATGAGCTCTGGGAGAGGTTCAATGAAGCCACAAAGAAGTTTAATGAGCGAAAGAGTGAAAACCTTGATCTGATACGTGAACAGGAGCAGGAAAACCTGGACGAGAAGGCAGCCCTGTGCGTAAAGGCAGAGGCACTGTCCGGGCGCACCGACTGGAGTGAAGCAACGGCGGAGATGGATGCCCTGATGAAGGCATGGAAAGAGGCAGGACCGGTACCGCGGAGAAAAGCAGGAAAGCTTTGGAAACGGTTCAAAAAAGCGATGGATGCTTTTTATGACGCCCGTAGAAAACACTTCAAAACGGTACGGGATGAGCAAAAAGAGAATTACGAAAAGAAAAAAGAAATTGTGGCTAAGCTGGTAAAACTCGGCGACCATGAGAACCCGGAAGAGGCTGTGCAGCAGGCCAAACAGATTCAGGAGAAGTTTCGCAGCATTGGTTTTGTTCCCATCAAAAAGAAACAGAAGATAGAGAAGGAGTACAAGGAATCCTGCGACCGGATCTACCAGAGGCACCGCGGGTCAGGCAGAAAAGCCGCTCCGGCGCGTGATCACCAGGCATCAGCTGACAAATCGCTTCGTGCCGAATACTTCAAGCTCAAAAAAGAATGTGATAATCTTCATGAGGAAATAATGAGGTATCGGGATACGAAAACATTTATAAATCCCGGTGGAAAAGGAAACGAACTGATTGACGAGATTCAGCAAAAAATTGACGATGCTCAGAAAAAACTGGATAATAAACAGGACAAGCTGGAAGAGCTTCGACAAAAAATGGAAGATTAAACTACAGACGGTGATAATTTGCTTGAAAAATAAGCACTTTTTTTTGGGGGTAATCTCTTATATTGATTGCAATATTTTATCAAGTGCAAATTTCTACCCTGACCCAAAAACAAACGGATAGGCTATATGGCGAAGACTGAAAGGGGAATGAAAATTCTTATGATTGAAGATGATCTGACGCTTTGCGAACTGGTCGGCTCATTTCTCAGGAAAAAAGGATACAAGTTCTATCAGCATAATACGTTCGAGGGAGCTATTCAAAGTGTGTACGATATCAGGCCCGACCTGATCATCATGGACCTTCATTTTCCGGATGGCAACGGGCTTCATCTTTGCAAGCAGCTGAAAGAAGATGAAAACTTTGAAAATCTTCCCATACTGGTTCTGACGGGCCGTGATTATCCGGTCGAGAAAGATATTGCCCTCAAGGCGGGGGTTACGGATTTCTTTCACAAGCCGATGATTTACAGCAAGCTTGCCGAAAAGATCGAGGAAGTCCTGGGGGATGCCATTCAGATCTCTTTCTGGGGGGTTCGCGGATCGATCCCGTGTCCGGGCAAGGAATTCTCGCATTTTGGCGGGAACACAACCTGTGTCCAGATAAAGGTGCCCGCTCAAAAACAGCTGCTGATACTGGATGCCGGTTCGGGAATCCGGAATCTGGGCAACTTGTTGATCGAAGAAGAGGAGCCGGTTAACGGGCGCATCTTCGTTACACATCCACACTGGGATCATATCCAGGGCTTTCCATTTTTCAAGCCGCTTTTTTCGGAGCGGAACAAGTTCGATGTGTATATGCCGCAACAGATTACCGGTTCAACCAAGGAAGTTCTGGTGGATCAGGTTTCCTACACCTATTCTCCGATCACTTCCCAGATGTTCAAAGCGCATCTGGATTATCATTCGATCAAGCGGGATGGGCAAAATTTTGAAGGTTACAGTGTCCGTTATATTTCTGCCAACCATCCGGTCGAAACGGCTATCTACAAATTCGAAATCGGCAGAAAGAAAATTGTTTTCTGTCCGGATAACGAACTCAATACGCTTGAAAACAGCAGCATGAGGGGCAAAAACCTTCCGTACCTCAAGCAGTTCGACGCTTTCGTGTCAGAAGCGGATGTCCTTATCCACAATGCACAATATGATCTTGAAGAGTACCGGTCCATGGAAAACCGGGGTCACTCGGCATGGGAGCTGGTTGTGGAGCGTGCCAAGAAGAATGGGGTGAAGCACCTCGTTCTGACACATTTTGGGCCTGATTTCACGGATGATGAATTGATGAAAGTGGATGAGAAGGTCAAGAAAATGGCGAAGGATTCCCAGATGCACGCTGAGCTTGCCCGGGAAGGCCACACCATCCACATGTCCGGATGAAAAAACGGAATGCCCTGCTCAACCAGGGGCATGTGATCAGGATCAGCAAATAGCCACGCCGGCGCGGGTCATTTCCAGCGCCGGCTGTCGATATGTGGCGGGATTGCCAGGGTCAGAAGTAATAGCGGATACCGATACCGCTGTTACCTGTTATGCCGGTTCCGGGAACCAGATCAAGCACAGGGACAATTTCCAGGAAGAGCTCCAGCGGGTCGTTTTCGAAGTGATAGGCAATTCCGAGCGGAAAACGCACGCCGAATTTGTCCTCATTGTCAAACCGTACCCGTCCACCCAGACCGAAATAAACCGGAAGATCGCCCTTGGTGACATCAAGAATGTCGAATCGGTAGAAAAGATAGTCCACATGCAGGTGCAGCGAGGAATCGTCAACTAAATACCATGCCGCCCCGGCACTGAATGCGTTGGAGCTTGAGGTCCATAAAGCGGCACTAACACCGGTCGGGTCACCGATTATCGCGCCCAGCCCCTTGCTTCCTTGCGTTCCCTGGGCATTCGCTGAAACCGCAATAAAAACGGTGATGATAAGGAGTAATAGAATTTTCTTCATAATGGTAGTATTTGTTTGATGAGTTGATTTTCTTTGATAGTTGATTTTCTGGAAGGAGCAATAGTTTGGTAAAGATCTCCAGCCGTATCTGTCGCCGGCTGAAGTGCATGAAACGCGGGGCAGAAGAACACGTCAAAAGTCTGCCAAAAGATACTATATTCCTTTATGCGTGACAATACAGGCAACGAAACCTTGTTGGCAAGGCGGATCAGACATCCTGAAATGAGACAGGATCCGACCCCGGGTTTGAAGTTGTCATTGGATTTCGAATCCTCAGAGTGAAATTCCGGATCTCTGGCGGACTTGAAAC